>NZ_JANLOG010000075.1:0-159447 GCF_025466205.1 Pseudomonas sp. 13B_3.2_Bac1 | reverse complement strand
CACAAGGGGGACTGCGTTTTTCCAAATCACTGCCGCAAATCAAGCAAACGATAATTCCTCTTATTCAAACTCACTCGCCCTGTTAGACTTTGCGCCTTTGTTTTCGCCCGTCCGCAGGATGTCTGATGCCCTCGCTGCCTCTTCGCTTGTCCGCACTGTTTCTGGCCCTGGGCCTGAGTGCCTGCGATGACGCCCCGCGTTTTACCAAGGCTGAGCCCGGTGAAGCGCGTTCGGGTGGGGCGGCGACCGTGCGCAAGACCGATCAGAACGCTTTCTCCCTGCCCTCGGCCAACCTGCCGCCGTCACGCCGGGTCGACTTCAGTGTCGGCAACAGCTTCTTCCGCAGCCCGTGGGTAATCGCCCCGTCGACCACCACCGCCCGCGATGGCCTCGGCCCGTTGTTCAACACCAACGCCTGCCAGAACTGCCATATCAAGGACGGTCGTGGACACCCGCCAGCCCCCGATGCGGCGAACGCGGTATCGATGCTGGTGCGTCTGTCGATTCCCGATTCGCCGGCCTATGCCAAAGTCATCGAGCAAGTCGGCGTGGTGCCGGAGCCGGTCTACGGCGGCCAGTTCCAGGACATGGCCGTGCCTGGGGTCACGCCCGAAGGCAAGGTGCGTGTCGAGTACACCCCGGTGCCGATCCGTTTCAAGGACGGCACCGAAGTGGAGCTGCGCAAACCGGTTCTGCAATTCAGTCAGTTGGGCTACGGCCCGATGCACCCGGACACGCGTTTCTCGGCCCGGGTCGCGCCGCCGATGATCGGCCTCGGCCTGCTCGAGGCGATCCCTGAAGAAGCGATCCTCGCCAACGCCGCCGCGCAAGCCAAAGAGAACAACGGCATTAATGGTCGGGCGAATCGGGTCTGGGATGACGCGCAGCAAAAGACCGTCATGGGTCGCTTCGGCTGGAAAGCCGGGCAACCGAATCTCAATCAGCAGAATGTCCACGCGTTCTCCGGAGACATGGGCCTCACGACCAGCCTGAGGCCCTTCGATGACTGCACCGACGCGCAAACCGCGTGCAAACAGGCACCCAACGGCAATGGTCCGGACGGCGAGCCGGAAGTCAGCGACAACATCCTCCGTCTGGTGCTGTTCTACACGCGCAACCTCGCAGTGCCGGCACGTCGTGGCGTCAACGACGAACAAGTGCTGGCCGGCAAGAATCTGTTTTTCCAGGCTGGCTGCCAGTCCTGCCACACGCCCCAATACACCACCGCCGCCAACGCGGCCGAACCTGAACTGGCCAATCAAGTGATTCGCCCGTACAGCGATCTGCTGCTGCACGACATGGGCGACGGTCTGGCCGACAACCGCACTGAATTCCAGGCCTCCGGCCGCGACTGGCGCACCCCGCCGTTGTGGGGCATCGGCCTGACGCAGGCGGTCAGTGGCCACACCCAGTTCTTGCATGACGGCCGCGCCCGCAATCTGCTCGAAGCCGTGCTCTGGCATGGCGGCGAAGCGCAGAAGGCGCAGCAACAGGTTTTGTCTTTCAACGCCGAGCAGCGTGCCGCGCTGCTGGCGTTCTTGAACTCACTTTAAACACTTAAAAGAATCGGGAGCCCGACATGTTCCGTCCCAAGTTGTTGTTCACCAGCCTTGCCGCACTCGCCCTCGGCGCCTGTTCGCCGCAGGATCCGCAAGCGGTCACGTCGGCGGCCATCGCCAAATCGGTGATCCTGCCGACCTACACCCGTTGGGTCGAAGCCGACAAGCAACTGGCGGTCAGCGCCCTCGCCTACTGCCAGGGCAAGGAAACCCTGGAAACCGCCCGCGCCGACTTCCTGCACGCGCAGAAAGCCTGGGCCGAGCTGCAACCGCTGCTGATCGGCCCATTGGCCGAGGGCAACCGTTCGTGGCAGGTACAGTTCTGGCCGGACAAGAAGAACCTCGTCGGCCGTCAGGTCGAGCAACTGGTCGTCGCCCAGCCGCAAATCGACGCCGCCGCCCTGGCCAAATCCAGCGTCGTGGTGCAGGGTCTGTCGGCTTACGAATACATCCTGTTCGACGAAAAGCCAGACGTCGCCAACGCTGATCAGAAGGCCAAATACTGCCCACTGCTGATCGCCATCGGCGAGCGCCAGAAGCAACTGGCCGAAGAGATTCTGCAGAGCTGGAACAACACCGACGGCATGCTCGCGCAGATGAGCAAATTCCCTAACCAGCGCTACGCCGACTCTCACGAAGCGATCGCCGATCTGCTGCGTGTGCAGGTCACCGCCCTCGACACCCTGAAGAAAAAACTCGGTACGCCGATGGGCCGTCAAAGCAAGGGCGTGCCGCAGCCGTTCCAGGCTGATGCGTGGCGCAGCCAGTCGTCGCTGACCGCGCTGGAGGCCAGTCTGGCCGCAGCCAAAACCGTCTGGGAAGGCGTCGACAACAAAGGCCTGCGCGGTCTGTTGCCGGCCGAGCAGAAGCCGTTGGCGGACAAGATCGACGCCGCCTACGCCGCGTCGCTGAAACTGTTTGACAGCACCCAGCGCTCGCTGACCGAAATGCTGCAGGACGACGCCGGTCGTCAGCAACTCAACGATCTCTACGACAGCCTCAACGTCGTCCATCGCCTGCACGAAGGCGAACTGGCCAAGGCGCTGGGCATCCAACTGGGCTTCAACGCCAACGACGGTGACTGATGAGGGCAAGTGCCATGCTGCGACGCCAGGCTCTGACTTTAGGTAGTTTGCTGCTGGGAGCAGTGACACTGGGCGGCTGGACGCTGTTCAAGCGCAAGGATCAGAGCCCGCTGTTGCTCTCGGCGCGCGATGACACCGACGGCAAGCATTACGCCGTCGGTTATCGGCTGGACGGTACACGGGTGTTCGCCACCGAAGTCGGCCAGCGCTGCCACGACATCATCAACCACCCGACGCTGCCGATCGCGCTGTTCGTCGCCCGCCGCCCGGGCACCGAGAGCTACCTGATCGACTTGCGCGACGGGACGTTGCTGCAAACCGTGACCTCGCAGCCGAACCGGCATTTCTACGGTCACGCCGTGGTGCACAAGGACGGCGAATACCTGTACGCCACCGAGAACGACACCACTGATCCGGGGCGTGGCCTGCTCGGGGTGTACAAGTTCGAAGGCGAGCGACTGGTGCACAGCGGCGAGATTTCCACCCATGGCCTCGGCCCGCATCAGGTGTCGTGGATGCCCGATGGCGAAACCCTGGTGGTGGCCAACGGCGGGATTCGGACCGAGGCCGAAAGCCGCGTCGACATGAACCTCAACGCCATGGAACCGAGCCTGGTACTGATGCAGCGCGACGGCACCCTGCTGAGCAAGGAAACCCTTTCCCAGCAAATGAACAGCGTGCGTCACCTGGGCATCGCCAGCGACGGCACCATCGTCGCCGGCCAGCAGTTCATGGGCGCCTCGCATGAGCGTTCCGAGCTGTTGGCGATCAAGCGTCCGGGCCAGCCCTTCGTGGCGTTCCCGGTGCCGGAGCATCAGTTGCAGTCGATGGGTCACTACACCGCCAGCGTCGCGGTGCACAGCGAACTGCGTCTGGTGGCATTGACGGCACCGCGTGGCAATCGCTTCTTTATCTGGGACCTGGACAGCGGCGAAGTGCGTCTCGACGCGCCGCTGCCCGATTGTGCCGGTGTTGGTGCGGTGAAGGATGGGTTCGTCGTGACCTCGGGCCAGGGCCGTTGCCGTTACTACGATTGCCGCCAGGATCAACTGCAGGCCAAGCCGCTGGAGTTGCCGGCGGGGCTCTGGGATAACCATCTGCACTTGATGGCCTGAATCAACGCGGTAACTGTGGCGAGGGAGCTTGCTCCCGCTGGGGCGCGAAGCGGCCCCGCTTTTTAACTCAAAAGCATGGGACTGCTGCGCAGTCCAGCGGGAGCAAGCTCCCTCGCCACAGGGGTTTTATTCGTTCTCACTGTAATAACTGCCAGTTGGAATACCCACCTCACTCGGAGTAATGTTCCCGCCTGTCTCACCTGATTTATCCAAGGAACTGGAAATATGCTGCGTCGCCGCATGCTGATCATGTTGGGTGTTGTCTTGCTGGTCGTCCTGGTATTGGGCGGGTACAAAGCCTTTTCGATCTACACCATGATCCAGGGCTTTGCCAAACCCAAACCGCCGATCAGCGTTGCCGTGGGCCGCGCCACCGAACAGCCGTGGCAGATGCGTCTGCCGACCGTCGGCACGCTCAAGGCGCTGCAAGGCGTCGAGCTGAGCCTGGAAGTCGCCGGCACGGTCACCGAGATCAAGTTCGAATCCGGGCAGAAGGTCAAGGCCGGACAGCCGCTGCTGCAACTCGACAGCGCGGTCGAATCCGCCCTGCTGGAAACCGCCAAGGCCGACCTCGGTCTGGCGCAACTGGATTTCGGTCGCGGCAGCCAACTGGTCGACAGCCGCGCGATCTCCAAGGGCGAATACGACCGGCTCTCCGCCGTGTTGCAAAAGAACAAGGCCACGGTCAATCAGCTCAATGCCTCACTGGCGAAAAAACGCATCCTCGCGCCATTCAGCGGCACCATCGGCATCCGTCAGGTCGATGTCGGCGACTACCTCGCCAGCGGCACCAAAATCGCCACCCTGCAGGACCTGAGCAGCCTCTACGCCGACTTCTATGTACCGGAGCAATCGGTGCCGAAACTGGCCATCGGTCAACCGGTGCAGATCGGCGTCGCGGCCTATCCCGGGCAGAACTTCCCCGGCGCCATCAGCGCGATCAACCCGATCGTCGAGAGCAGCACGCGCAATATTCTGGTGCGCGCGACCTTGGCCAACCCCGACGGCAAGTTGCTGCCGGGCATGTTCGCCAGCCTCAACGTGTTGCTGCCCGACCCGCAGAAACACATCGTCGTGCCGGAAAGCGCGATCACCTACACCCTCTACGGCAACTCGCTGTACGTGGTCGGGCAACAGAAAGCCGAGGACGGCAGCGTGGTCAAAGACGACAAGGGCCAGCCGGTGCTGATCGCCGAGCGCCGTTTCATCGAGACCGGCGAGCGTCGTGATGGTCTGGTGATGATCAACAAGGGCGTGCAGAGCGGCGAACAAGTGGTGACCGCCGGCCAGATCAAACTGGACAACGGCGCACACATTGCCATCAGCGACGACAAGACCCTCGGCGAGCAGAACAGTCCGCCTCGCGTCGACTGATCAAGGAATCCCCATGGCTTTTACCGATCCGTTCATCCGCCGCCCGGTGCTCGCCACCGTGGTCAGCCTGCTGATTGTGCTGCTGGGTTTCCAGGCCTGGAGCAAGCTGCCGCTGCGCCAATACCCGCAAATGGAAAACGCCCTGATCACGGTGACCACCGCCTACCCCGGGGCCAACGCCGAGACCATTCAGGGCTACATCACCCAACCGATGCAGCAGAGCCTCGCCAGCGCCGAGGGCATCGACTACATGACCTCGGTCAGTCGCCAGAACTTCTCGGTGATCTCGATCTACGCGCGCATCGGTTCCAACACCGACCGTTTGTTCACCGAACTGCTGGCCAAGGCCAACGAGGTGAAGAACAAACTGCCACAGGACGCCGAAGACCCGGTGCTGAGCAAGGAATCGGCCGACGCCTCGGCGCTGATGTACATCAGCTTCTTCAGCAAGGAACTGAGTAACCCGCAGATCACCGACTACCTGTCGCGGGTGATCCAGCCCAAACTGGCGACCCTGCCGGGCATGGCCGAAGCGGAGATTCTCGGCAATCAGGTCTTCGCCATGCGCCTGTGGCTCGACCCGGTGAAGCTCGCCGGTTTCGGCCTCAGCGCCAGCGACGTGACCAACGCGGTGCGCCAGTACAACTTCCTCTCCGCCGCCGGCGAGGTGAAGGGTGAGTACGTGGTCACCAGCATCAACGCCAACACCGAACTGAAATCCGCCGAGGCCTTCGCGGCAATTCCCCTCAAGGTCAACGGCGACAGCCGCGTGCTGCTCAGCGATGTGGCACGGGTCGAAATGGGCGCGGAAAACTACGATTCGATCAGTTCGTTCGGCGGCACGCCCTCGGTGTACATCGGCATTAAGGCCACGCCCGGGGCCAACCCGCTGGACGTGATCAAGGAAGTACGCAAGCTGATGCCGGAGCTGGAAGCGCAGTTGCCGCCCAACCTCAAGAGCGAGATTGCCTACGACGCCACCCAGTTCATTCAGGCCTCGATCGACGAAGTGGTGAAAACCCTGTTCGAAGCGGTGCTTATCGTGATCGTGGTGGTGTTTCTGTTCCTCGGCGCATTGCGCTCGGTGGTGATCCCGGTGGTGACCATCCCGCTGTCGATGATCGGCGTGATGTTCTTCATGCAGATGATGGGTTACTCGATCAACCTCCTGACCCTGCTGGCGATGGTACTGGCCATCGGTCTGGTGGTGGATGACGCGATTGTCGTGGTGGAGAACATCCACCGGCATATCGAGGAAGGCAAGACGCCACTGGAGGCTGCACTGGAAGGCGCACGGGAAATCGCCATGCCGGTGGTGTCGATGACCATCACCCTGGCAGCGGTGTATGCACCGATCGGTTTCCTCACCGGACTGACCGGGGCGCTGTTCAAGGAGTTCGCCTTGACCCTGGCGGGCGCCGTGGTGATTTCCGGGGTCGTTGCCCTGACCCTGTCGCCGATGATGTGCGCCCTGCTGTTGCGCCACGAAGAAAACCCCAGTGGCCTGGCGCACCGTCTCGACCGCATCTTCGACAGACTCAAGCGCCGCTACCAAAGCATGCTCCACGGCACACTGAATACGCGGCCGGTGGTGTTGGTGTTCGCCGTGATCGTGCTGTGCCTGATCCCGGTGTTTCTCAAGTTCACCAAGTCGGAACTGGCGCCGGATGAGGATCAGGGCATCATTTTCATGATGGCCAACGCTCCGCAGCCGACCAACCTCGATTACCTGAGCACTTACACCGACGAGTTCATCAAGATCTTCAAGGAGTTTCCGGAGTACTACTCCTCGTTCCAGATCAACGGCTACAACGGCGTACAAGCGGGCATCGGCGGCTTCCTGCTCAAGCCCTGGAACGAGCGCAGCCGCACCCAGATGCAGATCCTGCCCGAGGTGCAAGGCAAACTGGCGAGTATCCCCGGCCTGCAGATTTTCGGCTTCAACCTGCCGTCCCTGCCCGGCACCGGTGAAGGCTTGCCGTTCGTATTCGTGGTCAATACCGCCAATGACTACGAGGTACTGCTGCAAGTGGCTGACCGGATCAAGAAACGCGCGATGGAGTCGGGCAAATTCGCCTTCGTCGACCTCGATCTGGCGTTCGACAAACCGGAAGTGGTGGTCGATATCGACCGCGCCAAAGCCGCGCAGATGGGCGTGTCGATGCAGGATCTGGGCGGCACCCTGGCGACGCTGCTGGGCGAGGCGGAAATCAACCGTTTCACCATCGAAGGCCGCAGTTACAAGGTGATTGCCCAGGTCGAGCGACCGTACCGCGAAAACCCCGGCTGGCTGAACAATTACTACGTGAAAAATACCCAGGGCGAGCTGCTGCCGCTGTCGACCCTGATCAAGGTCAGCGACCGGGCGCGACCGCGCCAGCTCAACCAGTTCCAGCAACTCAACGCCGCGAAAATCTCCGGATTCCCGCTGGTCAGCATGGGCGAGGCCATTGACACCGTGCTGCAGATCGCCCGGGAAGAAGCACCGGCCGGTTTTTCCTTCGACTATGGCGGCGCTTCACGCCAGTACGTGCAGGAAGGCAGCGCCCTGTGGGTAACTTTCGCCCTGGCGCTGGCGATCATTTTCCTGGTGCTGGCGGCGCAGTTCGAGAGCTTCCGTGATCCATTGGTGATTCTGGTGACGGTGCCGCTGTCGATCTGCGGTGCGCTGATTCCGCTGTTCCTTGGCTGGTCTAGCATGAACATCTACACCCAGGTCGGGCTGGTGACGCTGATCGGGCTGATCAGCAAGCACGGAATACTGATCGTTGAGTTCGCCAACCAGTTGCGCAAGGACAAAAGCCTGACTGCGCGCGAAGCGGTCGAGGAAGCCGCGGCGATTCGTTTGCGCCCGGTATTGATGACCACCGCGGCGATGGTGTTCGGCATGGTGCCATTGATTCTGGCGACCGGTGCGGGCGCAGTGAGCCGGTTCGATATCGGGATGGTGATTGCCACAGGGATGTCGATCGGCACGTTGTTCACGCTGTTCGTGCTGCCATGCATCTACACGCTGCTGGCAAAGCCCGATCCCAAATCATGACCATGACCATGTCCCTGTAGGAGCTGCCGAAGGCTGCGATCTTTTGATCTTAATTTTTCAAGATCAAAAGATCGCAGCCTTCGGCAGCTCCTACAGGGGAATTTGTATCAGAGGGGATTTTCATTCATGCATAAAAAAGGCCTCGCATCTGCGAGGCCTTTCATTTTGGCTTCAATCGGTTCAACTCTGCGGCCTCATCCCTTGCGAAAGTCCGAACATGAATAACAACAGATCATGGTCAGGTTTTGTCGCCACGGAGGCTTTCGCCACCCGTGGTACTGCGCAGTGAGCATCACTCGTAGTGGCACTTATCACCTGCATGCGGGGCTGCTCCCAGGCAGCCACCGCCAATGACGCAACTGCCAAGGCCCCAACCAGAAACAAACCTCGTGCAATTTCGAGTTTCATCGCTATAAACCTTTGATAGCGCTGCCAAACGCCGTCTCATAAAAGTAGACGAGTTTTTTCCAGTCCGTATCGCTGAACGACGAATGGCGACGCAATTGCTTCATATCGTGGGAGGCGGCGCGATAAGCGGTCAGACGCTGACGGCACTTCTCCAGGTCGATCAGTGCCACTTCAACCTGAGCCGAATCGCGCTCACCGGTCACTCGTACAAAAACGTGTTTGATGTAGATGCAGCTGTGCTGCCAACGCCCCTTGTGCATGCGCGCAAGGTTTTCGGCCAGGTCTTTGAGGACGCGCTCATAAACGGCTTCCCCATAATGGGCACGGCCGCCGCCGGCTTCCCATTTCTGGAGTTCGTCAAAACCGTCCAGCGACTTGGTCACCAGCAGCGCACGCCACTTGTGTTGCGGATCGGGCTGCGCGCCGCAGAACACGATTTGCGGGACGCGTACACCGAGGCGGCTGACGCCGGTCAGGGCATCCAGCTCTCGCAAGACTGTCGGGCGGCCGAAAGGATGCAGCCAACTGCGATAGATATGTCCGGTCTGGCGCTTGGCATATAACAACTGGCCGTCACGGCCCACGACTCGTTGCACACCACTTTCCCCGCCACGGCGCACGTTGGGTTCTTCCACCCATTCACCGCGCTGGTTCCAGTAGTAGTCGAAGCGATCCTGGGGAGCGACTTCCGTTTCTGCTGCTATTTGCACCGCCATCCTGTTACCTCTTGCGTAATACGTAAACCCGCCACATGGCATAGAGCGGAATAAAATCCAGTTGTTCCTGAATGCGAAAACCTGCGGCTTCGAATTCCTTTTCCACTGTCACAGCCGGTAACACAAATCGATTCTGGTAACCTTCCTGCCCACGCCGCTGTTCGGCGCGTTTGCGTTTCCAGGACTTGAAATTGCCGTCCACCCACAACGAAATGATCACGCTGTCACGGGTGACGCGCTCGAATTCGCGCAAAATCGTCCGCCGATGTTCGGCTTCACCGATGTGATGCAACAAACGCATGCAGAAAATGCTGTCGACGGCGTTATCAGGCAAGGCAATGTCGAACGCTGACGTGTGCAAAGGTTGTACCCGTTTGACCACATCAGCCGGTTGCGCCTGCATCGCAGTCTTGATCATAGACTCGGAATTGTCCGCGCCAATGATCACTCGATTGGGTTTTTCCGCCAGCAACGGCCAGAAGCGTCCTGCACCGCAGGGCAGATCAAGCACCAACCCCGGTTCACCGGCCAGTGTCAGCGCCTTGCGGGCCAACTGCTCGTCCCGCCAGTGAGACAACCGACGACCGAGACCGTCCTGGTGCTTGCGCAAATATTTTTGAGCATGCTGGTCATCATACTTTTCGGAAAAATCGAGCTTGATCGGACTGCTCATCATCGGGACTCCTGAATGACTGATGCCCCTACCTTAGGTAGTGGCGTGTCAGCGTCAGGTCGTCCCTTTGTGAAAATTACGTCAGGTAAACCGGCAATCTATTACAGGGTTTTACACGGGGAAAGCAATAGCGCGGGGCCATCAGCGACCGTCAACGCTGTCCCAGCGTGACTTCGAAACGACAGCCATTGGGCTGCATGGTGCTCAGCGTCACCTCCCAGCCCTGGTTTTCACAGATCCGCTGCACCAGCGACAAGCCCAGGCCCAGGCCTTCGCCACGCTTCTCATTGCCGCGCACGAATGGCTGGAACATGGCTTCACGTTTTTCCTCGGGAATGCCGACGCCCGAGTCTTCGACGACGAAGCCGTTGTCGTTGAGCGTCAGGCGGATGAATCCGTGCTCGGTGTAGTGACAGGCATTGCGCAGCAAGTTACCCATGACGGCGCTGAGCAAAGTCGCGTTGAAACGGGTGTCCGGCGGATTGCCCGGTTCAAATATCAGCTGCAGCCCTTTCGACTCGATCGGTTCACGCCAGATCCCCAACAAGCCGTCGGCCACCTGGCTGAGATTCTGCTGCGGCGCGGAACCGGCGTCTTCGCGCTGGGCACGGGCGAGCATCAGGAAGGTCTGCACCAGCTCGCGCATTTCTTCGCTGGCGCGGGCGATGCGCTCGACCTGGGCGCGGCCGCGCTGATCCAGTCCCGGGTTTTCCAGCAGCAGTTCGCAGGAACTGGCCAGCACCATCAACGGGGTGCGCAGTTCGTGACTGACGTCGCTGGTAAACAGCCGCTCGCGCGTCAGCGCCTGACGCAGACGCCCGAGCGTGGCATCGAACGCCACGGCCAGCTCGCCGACTTCGTCAGCCGCATAGTCCGGTGCCAGCGGCGGCGCCAGACCGAGCAGTTGATCGCGATGCCGTACTTGTCGTGCCAGGCGCACCACCGGCGCCATGACTTTGCGCGCCAGCACCCAGCCGAGGAATACGGCCAGCGCCAGACTGAGCACAAAGCCCACCAGCACCACAGCGAACAGCACGCGTTCACGCTCTTCGAAATCGCTCTGATCCTGCAGCAGGACATAACGACGACCGTCGACGATCTCGACCATCGCGTGATACGACAGCTGCTCGCGGAACACTTCGTGGAAGCCCGCATCGAGGTGGCGCAGATCCTTGGGCAGTTCGAAATCACCCGGTCCGCCGCTGAAATAGAACAACTGATCGGGCTCGGGGCGATGGCTCCAGTCCGAGACGTTGTCCATCAGCAGCAGACGTTGCAGGTCGCCGCCCAGCCCTGCCGAAATCAGTTTCTCCTCCACCAGGTGCACCGTCGCCACAATGCCCATGGCGAAGGCCCCGGCTACCAGCGCACTCATCAGCGCAAAGGCGATGATGATCCGCTGGGAAAGGCTTTGCTTAAACTCCATCACGCCCCTCGGCCAAGCGGTAACCCACGCCGTGCACGGTTTGCAGCAACGGTTTGGCGAATGGCTTGTCGATCACCTGACGCAATTGGTGGACGTGGCTGCGCAGGCTGTCGCTGTCCGGGCAGTCATCGCCCCACAGCGCTTCTTCGAGAATTTCCCGGCGCAGGACGTGCGGACTCTTCTGCATCAATACCGCCAGCAGTTTCAGGCCGACCGGGTTGAGCTTGAGCAGCTTGCCATCGCGGGTGACTTCCAGCGTGTCGAGGTCGTAGCTCAGGTCCCCAACCTGCAGCGCACGGCGTCCGCCGCCCTGAGTGCGACGCATCACCGCTTCGATGCGTGCCGCCAGTTCCGACAGCGCAAACGGTTTGACCAGATAATCGTCGGCCCCGGACTTGAAGCCCTGCAGGCGGTCGTCCAGTTGATCGCGGGCGGTGAGCATGATCACCGGCGTGTCGCGTCGGGCATCTTCACGCAGGCGCTTGCACAGGGTGTAGCCGTCGATCCCGGGCAACATGATGTCGAGCACGATCAGATCGTAATGCTCGGTGGCCGCCAGGTGCAGTCCCGACAAGCCGTCCTGGGCGCAATCGACGGTATAGCCTTTGAGCCCCAGGTAATCGGCCAGGTTGGCCAGGATATCGCGGTTGTCTTCAACCAATAAAATTCGCATGGGCAGCTCCTCCGCACACAGTAACGGCCGTCTCGGCCCGGCAGCTTAAGGCCAACGCCGGCTCAGGGCTAGGGCCGGTCCTTATGGATATCGGTTTTTCAAGCCAAATTAATTACTTAACAAAGTTTTCACTATCGGTTCACAACCTGATTACAGTAGCGCCGTGAAACTCCCGCGCCATTGATATAAGGAAAACTAGACAATGGACCCTTTCAAGACGGCGCCCATGCGCTTTCTGCTGTTGATCACCGGCGCCTGGCTGGTCATTTTTCTCCTGACTCGAGCGGTACTGCTGCTGACTCACCTGGATGAGGCTGGCGGTTTTGCCCTTTCCGCATTCGGCATAGGCGCGCTTTATGACCTGGGGTTTCTCGCCTACGCCGCGCTGCCGATGGGCTTGTACCTGCTGCTCTGCCCGCCGGGCCTGTGGCGTCGTCGTGGACATCGCGGGTTTCTGCGCGCCCTGCTGACCATCAGCCTGTTCGCCATGCTGTTCGTGGCGGTGGCCGAATGGCTGTTCTGGGACGAGTTCGGCGTGCGCTTCAACTTCATCGCCGTCGATTACCTGGTGTATTCCGACGAAGTGCTGAACAACGTCCTCGAGTCATACCCGATCGGCAAACTGCTGAGCCTCCTCGCGGTGCTGGCCGTGGTGATCAGTTTTGCCCTGCGCAAGCCGTTCAATGCCGCCATGAATGCCCCGTTGCCAGCGCTGCGCGGGCGTCTGCTCAGCGCATTGGGCCTGTTGATCGTCGCGGGCCTGAGCCTGCAACTGCTCAGCCAGGACGCCCCGCGTGCCCAGGGCGGCAACGCCTACCAGAACGAACTGGCCAGCAATGGCCCGTATCAGTTCTTCGCCGCGTTCCGTAACAATGAACTGGACTACACCCAGTTCTACAAGAGCCTGCCGGCGGAAAAAGTCGCCAGCCAGATCCGCGCCGAGCTGAGTGAAAGCGACGCGCGTTTCATCGGCAAGGACCCGCAGGACATCCGCCGGGTGATCGACAACCCGGGCACCCCGCGCAAGCCGAACATTGTGCTGGTGACCATCGAAAGCCTGAGCGCCAAGTACCTGGGCAGCAATGGCGACGGTCGCAACCTGACGCCCAACCTCGACGCCTTGCGCAAGCAGAGCCTGTACTTCAATAACTTCTACGCCACCGGTACCCGCACCGACCGAGGTCTGGAAGCGATCACCCTGGCCATCCCGCCGACGCCGGGCCGCTCGATCGTCAAGCGCATCGGCCGCGAAAGCGGTTTCGCCAGCCTTGGCCAGCAACTGAGCGCGGTGGGTTACGACAGCGTGTTCGTCTATGGCGGACGCGGCTACTTCGACAACATGAACGCGTTCTTCAGCGGCAACGGCTATCGCGTCGTCGACCAGAGCAGCGTCGATGAAGCCGAGATCCACTTCAAGAACGCCTGGGGCATGGCCGACGAAGACCTGTATCGCCAGACGTTGAAACTGGCGGACGCCGACTACGCCAAGCAGCAACCGTTTCTGCTGCAACTGATGACCACGTCCAACCATCGTCCTTACACCTACCCGGACAACCGGATCGACATCAAGTCCGGTAACGGCCGCGATGGCGCGGTGAAGTACACCGACTACGCCATCGGCCAATTCCTCGAGCAGGCGCGGCAGAAGCCGTGGTTCGACAACACCATCTTCATTTTCGTCGCCGACCACACCGCGGGCAGCGCCGGTAAAGAAGACCTGCCGATCAGCAACTATCAGATCCCGCTGTTCATCTATGCGCCGAAAATGATCGAAGCTCGCGAGAGCGCACAACTGGCCAGCCAGATCGATCTGGCCCCGACGCTGCTGGGCCTGCTGAACATGGATTACACCTCGACGTTCTTTGGCCGCAACCTGCTGCAGGACAACCCGCTGCCACCGCGCGTGGTGGTCGGCAACTATCAGCATCTGGGTCTGTTCGATGGCAAGGATCTGGCGATCCTCAGTCCGCGCCAGGGCCTGCGCCGGCATGATGAGGCGTTGACCGAGAGCCGTGAATCGCGAGTTACCAGCGACGATCCGCTGGTCAGCCGGGCAATTGCGTATTACCAAGCGGCCAGTTATGGCTTCAAACAGCAGTTGTTGAGCTGGAAGCCTGCGAAGGACAGCACTGTTCAGGTCAGCGAACAGTAACCGTCAATAGAAACGCCCCGGGCTGATGCACCGGGGCGTTTTTTTTTGCACGACTGGTTATCGCAGGAACACAGATCCCAATGTGGGAGCGAGCCTGCTCGCGAATGCTGTGTATGCGTCACTGCTGTAGTGAACGCGGGATGGCTTTCGCGAGCAGGCTCGCTCCCACGGGGGATGGTGTGAAGCCTGGAATCCGGGCAATAAAAAACCCCGCCTGCTCATCGCAGGCGGGGTTTTTCGTT
Source organism: Pseudomonas sp. 13B_3.2_Bac1 (assembly GCF_025466205.1). Classification (NCBI taxonomy): domain Bacteria; kingdom Pseudomonadati; phylum Pseudomonadota; class Gammaproteobacteria; order Pseudomonadales; family Pseudomonadaceae; genus Pseudomonas; species Pseudomonas sp. 13B_3.2_Bac1. Next base: position 144,981 of record NZ_JANLOG010000075.1, on the reverse strand, counting down.
ACAGGGGTAAGGCTGGCTTACATCATGCCGCCCATGCCACCCATGCCGCCCATGTCTGGCATACCGCCGCCAGCAGGAGCCGCTTTCTCTGGAGCGTTAGCGACAGCAGCTTCGGTGGTCAGGATCAGACCGCCAATCGAAGAGGCTGCTTGCAGAGCGGAACGGGTTACCTTGGTTGGGTCCAGGATGCCCATTTCGATCATGTCGCCGTATTCGCCAGTCGCAGCGTTGTAACCGAAGTTACCTTTGCCGTTCTTCACTTCGTTGACGACTACGCTTGGCTCGTCACCGGAGTTAGCAGCGATCTGGCGCAGCGGCGCTTCAACAGCGCGACGCAGTACAGCGATACCAACGTTCTGGTCAGCGTTGTCGCCGGTCAGTTCGGTCAGGGCTTCCAGAGCACGGATCAGCGCAACGCCACCGCCAGGTACCACGCCTTCTTCAACGGCTGCACGGGTCGCGTGCAGGGCGTCTTCAACGCGGGCCTTCTTCTCTTTCATTTCAACTTCGGAACCAGCGCCAACCTTGATCACTGCAACGCCGCCGGACAGCTTGGCCAGACGCTCTTGCAGTTTTTCACGGTCGTAGTCCGAGGAAGTTTCAGCAACCTGGGCGCGGATCTGAGTGATACGGGCTTCGATGTCGCCTTGTACGCCAGCACCGTCAACGATGATGGTGTTTTCCTTGGACAGGGTCACGCGCTTGGCGTTACCCAGGTGCTCCAGGGTGGTGCTTTCCAGGCTCAGGCCGATCTCTTCGGAGATCACGGTACCGCCGGTCAGAACGGCGATGTCCTGCAGCATGGCCTTGCGACGGTCGCCGAAGCCTGGAGCCTTGACGGCTGCAACCTTGACGATGCCACGCATGTTGTTCACTACCAGAGTCGCCAGGGCTTCGCCTTCAACGTCTTCGGCAACGATCAGCAGTGGACGGCCGGCTTTGGCAACGGCTTCCAGCACTGGCAGCATTTCGCGGATGTTCGAGATCTTCTTGTCGACCAGCAGGATCAGCGGGCCGTCGAGCTCGGCAACCATGGTGTCTGGCTTGTTGACGAAGTACGGGGACAGGTAGCCACGGTCGAACTGCATGCCTTCTACAACCGACAGTTCGTTTTCCAGGCCCGAGCCTTCTTCAACGGTGATCACGCCTTCTTTACCGACTTTTTCCATGGCTTCGGCAATGATGTCGCCGATGGAGTTGTCGGAGTTGGCGGAGATGGTGCCTACCTGAGCGATAGCCTTGGTGTCAGCGCATGGCTTGGACAGGGCTTTCAGCTCTTTGACGATCGCGATGGTCGCTTTGTCGATACCGCGCTTCAGGTCCATCGGGTTCATGCCGGCAGCGACGGCTTTCAGGCCTTCGTTGACGATCGACTGAGCCAGAACGGTCGCAGTGGTAGTACCGTCACCAGCGTCATCGTTGGCACGGGAGGCAACGTCTTTGACCAGCTGCGCGCCCATGTTTTCGAAGCGATCTTCGAGTTCGATTTCTTTGGCGACGGAAACGCCGTCCTTGGTGATGGTCGGAGCGCCGAAGCTCTTCTCGAGGATCACGTTACGGCCTTTCGGGCCCAGGGTCGCTTTTACCGCGTCAGCCAGAACGTTGACGCCTTTGAGCATCTTGGAGCGGGCGGCATCGCCGAACTTAACTTCTTTAGCAGCCATGATCGATATTCCTTAAATACTTTGTAGTAACGGGAAAATGAGCGGGGAAATCAGCCTTCCAGTACAGCGAGAATCTCGTTCTCAGCCATTACCAGCAGGTCTTCGCCGTCGACTTTCACAGTGTTGCTGCCGGAGTAAGGACCGAACACAACCTTGTCGCCGACTTTAACGGCCAGCGCACGCACTTCACCGTTTTCCAGAGTCTTGCCTGGGCCTGCAGCGACGATCACACCGTGGTTGGCTTTTTCAGCAGCCGAACCTGGCAGGACGATACCGCCAGCGGTTTTCTTTTCTTCTTCGCTGCGACGGATGACGACGCGGTCATGCAGAGGACGAAGCTTCATTGTCGATCTCTCCTAATTGTGGTTTTCATCGGCCGGTGTAGTCCCGGCGGGTTTAACAAATCCGGCCTGCGCCGGTTGCGATTCGTCGAGCGAACCGCGGAAGTCTGTCCGACTCAAATGCCGGAAACCTTTCGGTGACCGATACATAAGGGCGCATAAGCTTATTACAAGGGTGGGGGGCAAAAATTTTTCATCGATTTGCCCCTTGAATGCCGCGCATAAAGAAACGGCACCCGAAGGTGCCGTGTCGATACAGGGGTTACTTGCTGTCGCGATGTTCGAACTCGCCTTCGATCACATCACCCTCGCGGCCCAGAGGCTGGCGCGGTGCAGGACCGCCTCGGGGTTGCAGGTCGTCGGCGAAGGCACGCTGACGCATGGCCTGTTCTTCGGCGCGCTGGCGCATCTTGTTCGCCAGCAGGCGACGGGTGAACGGCAGCAGCATCACCAGACCGACCACGTCACTGACGAAGCCCGGCAGGATCAACAGGCCACCGGCCAGTGCCAGCATCAGGCCTTCAAGCATGGTCTGTGCGGGCAACTCACCGCGATTCAGGCTTTCACGGGCACGCAGCGCAGTTGCCAGACCGGCGACGCGCAGTACGAACACACCGAACATCGAGCCGAGAATGATCAGCAGCAGGGCCGGGAAAAACCCGATAGCCCCTGCCACTTTGACGAATACGAACAGCTCCAGCACCGGAAACAGCAGAAAGAGCAACAAAAAAGGGCGCATCAAAGATTCCTCAACGCAAGAAATGCCTTGCAGTAAGCCTTAGATGACGTCGCCCTTTCGTGAATTCAAGCGTCGGCCACCGCATTTTTTGGCCAGACCTCGGCGTGAGCCAGAGAAACCAAGGCTTCGCGCACTTGTATCGGCGTATGACAAGGGGCTTGAAACGGCAGCCAGTACAGCGCCTGACCGATGCGCAGGTGCATGCCTTCGCTGTCGATCCCGGCCAGTTGCGCCGGTTCGGTTTTCGGCAGCCCGCTGAGTTCAACATAGTGGGCGATGGCTTTGGCGTGATCGCTGTTCATGTGCTCGACCATGCTGATTTCAGCCTTGCCGGCGAACGGGTTGGCCAGGGTCAGATGATCGACCCAGTGAATCGCGCCGAAACCGCCGATGTAGCGGTGACGCACCGGGTTGAGCACCCAGAAATCAAAGTCGTGGGCCTTGTGGTAGTTCTGCGAGTCGGGGAAATAACGGTAGTAACGCTCGGCGGCGGCTTCGATGGCAGTCGGGTCTTCGAGCTTCTGCGCTTCGGCCAGATAGGTCAGGCGACCAACGGCCTGCACGTCGTCGGCATCGCGCTCACCCACCAGCAGCGAACATTTCGGGTCCTTCTGCAGGTTGTGGGTGTGCTGGGCAATGCGGCTGATCAGGATCAGCGGGCGGCCCTGCTCATCCAGGCAATACGGCACCACTGAGCCAAACGGGAAACCGGGCATCGATTTGGAGTGGGTCGACAATACGCCACGGTATTCCTTGAGAAGCAATTCTCGGGCATTCTTGGCCGCTTCAACGCTCAATTTATGACTCCTTATATAGAATCCGTCGAAAAAACGGACAGGCGCCTGGGGATAAGTCCCGGTCACGCCATCGGGCAATGCTCATGTGCAATCTGGCCATAACCGGTACGGATCGAGCGTCGCCAATAACAAAAACCACTCAGACCGGCTATCGGGGCATGCGAATGCAACTCAACGACAAAGTAATCATTATCACCGGCGGTTGCCAGGGTTTGGGCCGCTCCATGGCCGAGTATTTCGCCGGCAAAGGCGCGAAGCTCGCGCTGGTAGACCTCAATCAGGAAAAACTCGACGACGCGGTGGCAGCCTGCAAGTCCAAGGGCGTCGAGGCGCGCAGCTATCTGTGCAACGTGGCCAATGAAGAACAGGTTGAGCACATGGTCGCCCAGGTCGCCGAAGATTTCGGCGCGATCCATGGCCTGATCAACAACGCCGGGATCCTGCGTGACGGCCTGCTGCTCAAGGTCAAGGACGGCGAAATGACCAAGATGAGCCTGGCCCAGTGGCAGGCGGTGATCGACGTCAACCTGACCGGCGTGTTCCTCTGCACCCGCGAAGTGGCGGCGAAAATGGTCGAGCTGAAGAACAGCGGCGCGATCATCAACATCTCGTCGATCTCCCGAGCCGGTAACGTCGGCCAGACCAACTATTCCGCCGCCAAGGCTGGCGTGGCCGCCGCCACCGTGACCTGGGCCAAGGAACTGGCGCGTTACGGCATTCGTGTGGCGGGCATTGCGCCGGGCTTCATCGAAACCGAGATGACCCTGGGCATGAAGCCGGAAACGCTGGAGAAAATGACCTCGGGTATTCCGCTCAAGCGCATGGGCAAGCCGGAAGAGATCGCTCATTCGGCGGCGTACATCTTCGAGAACGACTACTACACGGGGCGGATTCTGGAGATGGATGGCGGGTTGCGGATCTGACTGGCAATACAAAAACCAGTGTGGGAGCGGGCTTGCTCGCGAAGGCGGTGGGTCAGACAACATTTTCGTCGACTGACACACCGCCTTCGTCGGAACGCCGCCCGGAGCAAGCCTGCTCCCACAGTTGATTGTGTTTCAGGCTATCAATCGTCGCTGATGCTGATATTAGGCATCGCCGGCGTCGCCGCTTCCTGCAACACAATGCGCGCGCCGACGTGGCGAGCCAGTTCCTGGTAGACCATGGCAATCTGGCTGTCCGGCTCGGCGATCACTGTTGGCTTGCCGCCATCGGCCTGTTCGCGGATCAGCATCGACAGCGGCAGCGAGGCCAGCAGTTCGACGCCATATTGGGTCGCCAGCTTCTCGCCACCGCCCTCACCGAACAGGTGCTCGGCATGTCCGCAGTTCGAGCAGATGTGCACCGCCATGTTTTCCACCACGCCCAGCACCGGAATGTTGACCTTGCGGAACATTTCCACGCCTTTGCGCGCGTCGAGCAACGCCAGATCCTGCGGGGTGGTGACGATCACGGCGCCGGCCACCGGGACTTTCTGCGCCAGGGTCAGCTGGATGTCACCGGTGCCTGGCGGCATGTCGATGACCAGATAATCCAGGTCGCCCCACGCGGTTTGCGTGACCAGTTGCAGCAGTGCACCGGAGACCATCGGCCCGCGCCAGACCATCGGCGTGTTGTCGTCGGTCAGGAACGCCATCGACATGACTTCGACACCGTGGGCCTTGAGCGGCACAAACCACTTCTGATCCTTGACCTCGGGGCGGGTGCGCTCGGGGATGCCGAACATGATCCCTTGGCTCGGGCCATAGATGTCAGCGTCGAGAATCCCTACTTTGGCGCCTTCGCGGGCCAGCGCCAGCGCGAGGTTGGCCGCGGTGGTCGACTTGCCCACCCCCCCCTTGCCCGAAGCCACGGCGACCACGTTTTTGACGTTGGCCAGGCCCGGGATCTGCGCCTGAGCCTTGTGCGCGGCGATCACGCTATTGACCTCGACCTTGGCGATCGTCACGCCATCGAGGTTTTCGATGGCCAATTGCAACAACTGCGCCCAGCCGCTCTTGAACAGACCGGCGGCGTAGCCGATTTCCAGCTGAACCTTGACGCGGTCGCCATCGATCTCGATGTGCTTCACGCAACCGGCGCTGACCGGGTCCTGATTCAGGTAAGGGTCGGTGTATTGGCTGAGGACGGCTTCCACCGCTGCGCGAGTGACGGCACTCATGGGCAACTCCGATAACAAGACTGGGAAAAGATGGCGGGTATCGTACCCCGCAGATTGATTTGTGGTCAGGCGATTTATGCTTCGACTCGACTTTGTGGCGAGGGAGCTTGCTCCCGCTCGACTGCGCAGCAGGCGCAATCAGGCTTATCCGGTCTATCTGACATTGCCGGGACGGGGCGGCTGCGCCACCCAGCGGGAGCAAGCTCCCTCGCCACAATTATTGTGCTCAAGTCATCCGGAAACAGGTGCACAGGGTGAAAAATATGCGCCAGCGCTTTATAGTGGCCGACCTCCGTTTCATCAAGTAGCGAAGCCCCACATGTCCGAACCACGCAAGATCCTCGTCACCAGCGCCCTGCCCTACGCCAACGGTTCGATTCACCTTGGCCATATGCTGGAATACATCCAGACCGATATGTGGGTGCGCTTCCAGAAGCATCGCGGCAATCAATGCATCTATGTCTGCGCCGACGACGCCCATGGTTCGGCGATCATGCTGCGTGCGGAAAAGGAAGGCATCACTCCGGAACAACTGATCGCCAACGTGCAGGCTGAACACAGCGCCGACTTTGCCGAGTTCCTGGTCGACTTCGACAACTTCCACTCCACTCACGCCGAAGAAAACCGTGAGCTGTCGAGCCAGATCTACCTGAAGCTGCGTGACGCCGGGCATATTGCCCAGCGCTCGATCACCCAGTATTTCGACCCGGAAAAGAAAATGTTCCTGGCCGACCGCTTCATCAAGGGCACCTGCCCGAAATGCGGCACTGAAGACCAGTACGGCGACAACTGCGAAAAATGCGGTGCGACCTACGCCCCGACCGATCTGAAGGATCCGAAGTCGGCGATCTCCGGTGCCACGCCGGTACTCAAGGATTCCCAGCACTTCTTCTTCAAGCTCCCGGACTTCCAGCAGATGCTGCAGACCTGGACTCGCAGCGGCACCCTGCAGGACGCCGTGGCCAACAAGATCGCCGAGTGGCTGGACGCCGGCCTGCAGCAGTGGGACATCTCCCGCGATGCGCCGTACTTCGGTTTCGAGATCCCGGACGAGCCGGGCAAGTATTTCTACGTGTGGCTGGACGCGCCGATCGGCTACATGGCCAGTTTCAAGAACCTCTGCAACCGCACGCCGGAGCTGGACTTCGACGCGTTCTGGGGCAAGGACTCCACCGCCGAGCTGTACCACTTCATCGGCAAGGACATCGTCAACTTCCACGCGCTGTTCTGGCCCGCCATGCTCGAAGGCGCCGGTTTCCGCAAGCCGACCGGGATCAACGTGCACGGCTACCTGACCGTCAACGGCCAGAAGATGTCCAAGTCCCGCGGCACCTTCATCAAGGCCCGTACTTACCTGGATCACCTGTCGCCGGAATACCTGCGCTACTACTACGCGGCCAAGCTGGGCCGTGGCGTCGATGACCTCGACCTGAACCTCGAAGACTTCGTGCAGAAGGTCAACTCCGACCTGGTCGGCAAAGTGGTCAACATCGCCAGCCGCTGCGCCGGTTTCATCCAGAAGGGCAACGGCGGCCTGCTGGTCGACAACAACGCTGCGCCAGAGCTGACCGAAGCGTTCCTCGCTGCCGCGCCAAGCATTGCCGACGCCTATGAAGCCCGCGATTTCGCCCGCGCCATGCGTGAAACCATGGCCCTGGCCGACCGCGCCAACGCCTGGATCGCCGACAAGGCGCCATGGTCGTTGAACAAGCAGGAAGGCAAGCAGGATGAAGTCCAGGCGATCTGCGCCACCGGCATCAACCTGTTCCGCCAACTGGTGATCTTCCTCAAGCCAGTGCTGCCGTTGCTGGCCGCCGACGCCGAGGCCTTCCTCAACGTCGCCCCGCTGACCTGGAACGACCACACCACGCTGCTGGCCAACCACCAGTTGAACGAATTCAAACCGTTGATGACCCGCATCGACCCGGTAAAAGTGCAAGCCATGACCGACGCCTCGAAAGAAGACCTGACCGCCAGCCAGACCGATACCGGCGCCGCCGCGCCTGCGGGCAATGGCGAACTGGCCAAGGATCCGCTGTCGCCGGAAATCGACTTCGATACCTTCGCCGCCGTCGACCTGCGCGTCGCCCTGATCGTCAAGGCCGAACACGTGGAAGGTGCGGACAAGCTGCTGCGCCTGACTCTGGATATCGGTGACGAGCAGCGCAACGTGTTCTCCGGGATCAAGAGCGCTTACCCGGATCCGTCGAAACTCGACGGTCGCCTGACCATGATGATCGCCAACCTCAAGCCACGGAAAATGAAGTTCGGCATCTCCGAAGGCATGGTGATGGCAGCCGGCCCTGGCGGTGAAGAAATCTACCTGCTGAGCCCGGACAGCGGTGCCAAGCCGGGTCAACGCATCAAGTAAGACCCAGCGGTAAAACGATCCCACAGGCATGTTCTGCAGGCCTGTGGGATTTTTCATATCTGGCCCACCCTTCGCGGGTGCCGGATAATGCCTAACCTTGAGTGACACCCGCCCGTTTCTGCCGGCAGAACCATGACCGAACTTGCGCTTACGCTGATCAGTGCCGCCCTGCTCAACAACTTCGTGTTGCACTGGCCGCTGGGCGTCGATCCGCTGCTGGCCGGCAGTCGGCGCCAGGTGCATGCGTTGGGGTTGGCGACGGCGTGCCTGATGCTGAGCGTTGGCATCATCGGTTACCTGATCTGGCACTGGCTGCTGGTGCCGCTGCAATTGCAGGCATTGCAGCTGTTTGTGTTCTTGCCGCTCAGTGTGCTGCTGATCGCGCCGCTGCTGAAGCTGCTGGCTCGCGGGCTGCCTGACTGGCCGTTCGAAGGGCTATGGCCACTGTTGCTGGGCAATGCCGGCGTGCTCGGGCTGGCCTTGATCAATGCGCAAAATGATCGCGGCCTGCTGCAGGCAACGGCGCTGAGCATTGGCGCCGGGCTGGGTTTCTGGCTGGTGCTGAGCCTGTTCAGCGACTTGCGCGAACGCACTGCGGACAACGACATTCCTCTGCCCTTTCGCGGCTTGCCGATCGATCTGATCGGCGCCGGACTGATTGCAGTGATTTTTCTCGGATTCAGTGGACTGATCAAAACATGAGTCTGATTCAACTCATCGATGCCCTCCTGCCGCAGACCCAGTGCGGCAAATGCGGCCACCCCGGGTGCAAACCCTATGCGCAAGGCATCGTCGATGGCGAACCGATCAACAAGTGCCCGCCGGGGGGCGACGAAACCATTACCGCCCTGGCTGAACTGTTGAAGGTGCCGGTGCTGGAACTGGACATCAGCCGTGGCACGGCGCCGCCGCAAGTGGCCTACATCCGCGAAGCCGAGTGCATCGGCTGCACCAAGTGCATTCAGGCCTGCCCGATCGACGCCATCGTCGGCGCGGCGAAACTGATGCACACCGTGCTGATCGACGAATGCACCGGTTGCGACCTGTGCGTGGCGCCGTGCCCGGTGGATTGCATCGAGATGCATCCGCTGCCGCTCGGCACCTTGCCGGTGGTCGGTGGCCTGGCGTCCAGCCTTGAAGAACAGCGCGCGCGCACGGCCAAACGCGATCATGCACGCCAGCGTTTTGAACGCCGCAACGCCCGCCTGGAGCGCGAAGAACAGCAGAAACAGGCTGAGCGCGAAGCCCGGGCACGGCGCGCAACGCAACCGGCGGTGGCCACCCTCGACCCGGTGCAAGCCGCTCTGGAGCGGGTGCGCGCGCAGAAAGCCGCGACCGCCGACGCGGCGCTGAAAAAAGCCAAGATCGACGTCGCCATGAGCCGCGCGCAATTGCACAAATCGCTGAAAGCCTTCGGCCATCCACCGACCTTCGAACAGCAATCGCAACTGATCGTGTTGCAACAGCAGTTCGAAGCCGCCGAACAGGCGCTGGCGAAACTCGAAAGCAGCGCCACCGCTGCTCCAGCCGCTGCGGCCCCGGCTCCAGCGAAGGACGCGGATCTGAAGCGGGCGAAAATCCAGTTGGCCATGCGTCGCGCCGAATTGAAAAAGGCTCAGACCGCCGAAGCGCCAGCGGAGCAGATCGCCACCCTGGAACAGGCACTGCATGACGCCGAGCAGGCCCTTCACGCTGCCGAAGCGGCAAGCGAACAGCCTGCGCCTGATCTGGTGCGCGTAGAAAAGCGCCCGATCGACAGCCAGCTTCGCCAGTTGAAAACCGAACTGGCCTACGCCCGCGCCGACCTGAACAAACTCGAACGCCGCGCCGACACGCCGAGCGAAGCCCTCGACAAAGCCCGCGCCCGCCTGCAGGCGGCCGAGCGTCAGGTGCAAGATCATGTCGCCCCGTGAGGCACCGGATGATCGCCTGCAACAGGCGATGAAGCGGGTGTTGCTGGCCACGCTGCCGGGGCTGCTGGCACTGTTCTGGTTTTACGGCTGGGGGGTGTTGATCAATCTGATCCTGGCGGCGAGCAGCGCACTGCTGGTCGAGGCCGGTGTCACCCGCCTGCGCCGACAACCTTTGCAACCAACGCTCAGCGATGGCAGCGCACTGGTCAGCGCAACATTGCTGGCCGCCGCCCTGCCACCCTATTGCCCGTGGTGGCTGACCGTTACGGCGATAGCTTCGGGCCTGCTGTTCGGCAAGCATTTATACGGTGGCATCGGCAAGAATCCGTTCAACCCGGCCATGCTCGGTTTCGCCCTGGCGATGCTGCTGTTCCCGCAGCCGATGACCCACTGGCCGGCGCATGGCATGAATCTGCAGGCCGCTTTTGCGCAAGTCTTGAATCTGGGCCAGGCGCCGGACGCCTGGGTGCAGGCCACCGCGCTGGACAGTCTGCGCATCAACAAAAGCCTGACCCTGGATGAGCTGTTCGCGGCCAACCCGGCGTTCGGCCGCTTCGGTGGGCGCGGTGCGGAGTGGATCAATCTGGCGTTTCTCGCTGGCGGGCTGTGGCTGTTGCAGCGCCGGGTGATTACCTGGCAAGCGCCGGTCGGCATGCTGGCCAGCCTGTTTGTCGTCAGCCTGCTCTGCTGGAACGGCTCGGGTTCCGATTCCCACGGCTCACCGCTGTTTCATCTGCTGAGCGGCGCGACCATGCTCGGTGCGTTTTTCATCATTACCGAACCGGTGTCCGGCGCCAAAAGTCCGCTGGCCCGGCTGCTGTTCGGCGTGGGTGTCGGCTTGCTGACCTACCTGATCCGCACCTGGGGCGGCTACCCGGACGGTGTCGCGTTTGCCGTGTTGCTGATGAATCTCGGTGTACCGGCCCTGGAGCGTTTTGCCGCTGCCCGCCAGACGCAGGTGCAATCATGAACCGCGCGGCTACTGTCGTGACCCTTGTGCTGCTGGCCGGCGCCGGTCTCGGTTTGACCTATGTCGTGCAGCGCGCCAGTGCGCCGCAGATTACCAGCGAGCAACGCCTGCTCGACAGCCGCAAATTGCTGGATGTGCTCGCGGCCGATGCCTACGACAATCAGCCGCTGGAGCAGCCGCTGGCGCTGACTGATACAACGTTGAGCCACAGCACGCTGCTGGCAGGTTACCGCGCAAGCAAATCCGGTCAGCCAGTGGCAGTGTTGTTGCGCACCCAGACCGAGGGCTACGCCGGAGTTATCGAACTGCTGATCGCCATCGATGCCAACGGCAGACTGCTGGGAGTAAAAACCCTGCGGCAAAACGAAACACCGGCGCTCGGCGGACTCATCGGCGACTGGCCGAACCAGTGGCTGGCGACGTTTACCGGCAAGTCGCGCAACGCACCTGACGACGCTGGCTGGGCACTGAAAAAGGATCAGGGACAGTTCGATCAACTGGCGGGCGCCACCATCACATCCCGCGCCACTCTCAATGCCATCCATGACGCTCTGCGCTACTTTGACGAGCACCGGGCAATCTTGCTGGGGACCGGATCATGAACCGGCCGACGAATCTGACGAACACTTTGACGCTGATGCTGCTGCTTGGCACCAGCGCGACACTGGCTGGCGCACTGGGCATGTTGTTGATGTCGAGTGCCGTTGTGGGGATTTACAGCGTGTGCATCGCCCCACTGCGCTTGCGGTTATCTGGCAACAGCCTGTTGCTGGCCAGTCTGCTGCTGGCCGCCACTCTGACCAGTTGTGCCAATATCCTCGCGCAGCGCTGGGCGTTGCAGTGGCAACAGTCACTCGGGATCTATGGCGGGTTGATCGCCTTGCAATGCGTGGTGCTGGAATACAATGGATTCTTTCGTCAGGCGCTTGCCCAGCGCCTGAAGTTTTTTGGCCTGTCGAGCGCGCTGCTACTGGCGCTGGCCGTACTGCGTGAACTGTTCGGTCAGGGGCACATCGGTCGTGTTCTGTCCGAGCACTGGCAAGGACTGGTTCTGTTCAGCGACGGGCTGCACCTGCTCACCCTGGTTCCCGGCGCCTTCATCCTGCTCGGACTCCTGCTCGCTGCCCGCCAGGCCTGGACCCGCTCGAACGCTCTCTCCAAGGAAACACATCATCCATGAATGCCGCAAAACGTCTGGAAATCTTCCGCAGACTTCATGAAGACAACCCCGAGCCGAAGACCGAGCTGGCCTATTCCTCGCCGTTCGAGTTGTTGATCGCGGTAATCCTCTCGGCGCAATCTACCGACGTTGGCGTCAACAAGGCCACGGCCAAACTGTTTCCGGTGGCCAATACCCCTGCGGCGATCCAGGCGCTGGGCGTCGAAGGGCTGTCCGAATACATCAAGACCATCGGCCTCTATAACAGCAAAGCGAAAAACGTGATCGAGACCTGCCGCATGCTGGTCGAACTGCACAATGGCGAAGTCCCGCAGACGCGCGAAGAACTGGAAGCGCTGCCCGGCGTTGGCCGCAAAACGGCCAACGTAGTGCTCAATACCGCTTTTCGTCAGTTGACCATGGCGGTCGACACGCACATTTTTCGCGTGAGCAACCGCACCGGCATTGCCCCGGGCAAAAATGTGGTCGAGGTGGAAAAGAAGTTGATGAAGTTTGTGCCGAAAGATTACCTGCTCGACTCTCACCACTGGCTGATTCTGCATGGTCGCTATGTGTGTCTGGCGCGCAAGCCACGCTGTGGCAGCTGCCGGATCGAAGATTTGTGCGAGTACAAACACAAAACCTCGGACGATTGACTGGCTATTGGAATAATTGATTCGTCGATTGAAAAAATCTTTTTTACCCGCAGCAGGAATATCGATATAAGGAGCGCCAAAGGCAGTCTTAGCCTGGAGTTCACCTTATGACTGACACCAAAGAACAACTGGATGTAGATGACGATTTCACAGCTGTGGAAACCGACGACGCCGAACCTGTCGTCGAGGTCGCCAAGACCAATCTGAGCAAACGTCGCACCATCGATAACCTGCTTGAGGAGCGCCGACTGCAAAAGCAATTGGCCGATTACGATTTTGATCTCTGATACTTGAAAGCCTCCCGAACCGGAGGCTTTTTACTTTCCGGGAATCCGACACCGAGCGGTCCATGATCCGTCAGCAAACAGGACCATCAGACCAGCCCGTTGCGTTGCGCCAGCTCAATCAGGTCCACCAGCGACCGAGCATTGAGCTTCAATAACAAACGGGTCTTGTAAGTGCTGACCGTCTTGTTGCTGAGAAACATGCCGTCAGCGATTTCCTTGTTGGTCTTGCCCCGCGCCAATTGCTGCAACACCATCATTTCCCGCCCGGAAAGGCGGTCTACCATATCGGCCTCACTGGCATTACCGAGGCTGGTTCGCACGGTATGCAGGGCCTGGTTTGGAAAATAGCTGTATCCGGACAGTACGGCCTTGATCGCACTGAGCAACTCTGTCAGATCCTGTTGTTTACAGACATACCCCGCCGCCCCCGACTGCATGCAGCGCATCGAAAAATGCCCGGGTGCCTGAGAGGTCAACACCAGAACTTTCAATGGCATCGGTGTCGAGTTCAGACGGGCAATAACTTCCAGACCATCGAGCTTCGGTATTCCAATATCCAGAATAACGATATCCGGCATTTGTTCACGCGCAAGTTGCAATGCATCCACACCATTATCTGTTTCGGCAATAACTTCGTAGCCATGACGTTCCATCAGCATACGCACAGCAAGACGAATGACGGGGTGATCATCCACGATCAGCACTTTATTCATGGGCAGGTCCAGTTTCGCTGTTCGAATTTTTAGAACCCGCACAATAGCCTAGTCACTTCCGACATGGCACAAGAGAGTTCCGTCACACTCACAGCCAAAGACATTCCCTACATCAAAAAAAGACTATTCCTACAAAAAACCGCCACTGGTGATATTGGCAAGCCCCGGCCGTTTCTCTGACCACGCCTTGGACGTGAAAAATACTACGCACTGCAACCCAAGCCGGCTCATTGATCCAGAGCCTCTCGCGCAAGAAGAGACTGCGAAAATTGCTGTTGTCGCATGACAGCGCACTGCTGAGGCCGGACAGCCTCAGGCTGACAATCGATTGTAAAAACAACAGCAAGAACGCCACTACACACTTTAAACAATCAACGTCTGAAACAAGATACTTCTACCCAACGAATTTTATTTAATATAAAAAAGAGCATCAGACGCAAAACTTCACCCACATGAAATCATTCAATAAACACATTGGAAAAACACACTTAATGAGCAAACACCATGATAAAAATCAGAAAAAAAATCACCAACCCCATGACGGTAATTGCAATATTTGCATTTATTTCCGAATCGTCGGCGGCCATCTCCCTGCCTTTTCTAGATAACGATGAAAGAGAAGTCTATATCTGGTTCCTGATCAGCTTCCCGTTTTACTTGCTGTTGCTGTTTTTTTTAACGCTGAACTTCAACTACCGTTCATTGTATGCGCCCTCGGACTTCGACAAGGACGACAGTTTTCTAAAAGTCTTTGATGAGTTGAAGCAGACGGAGAATATCCCCTGTTCGTCCCCGGCACGCGGAGCACCAGGCGGTCAGGAGTGGACGCTACCTGAACGCGGCATTGACCAGCGGCCACTCCACCCGTGCGGCGCTGACGAATCCTGCCCGGAACGAGCGTGGATTGAGCACACCATCCAACTGCCCAAATCCATGGGCACGTTGCGCGCCATCGATGTACGTCCGCTGAACAGCACACAGGCGTTCAATGCGCTGGCCGAACACTTTCCTCAGCTTGGCAAGCAATCAGCCAAGGCAGTGGTATTTTTGACCGACTCAGCGTCTGACGCTCTGCTCAAGCAAATTACTCTCAGCCTTGTCAAACAAGCGAAAAAAAACGGAGGCGCCAAACTTTTCGTTGCTTATAACGTGAGCACGCAAAGTACTACGGTGCTGAGGGGGGAATGAGACACAGAGTAGATGCCTGAAGTGGACATTCAAGAAAATGCTGGAATTGACCGTAACAACATATGTTGCGGGTTAACGTCAGACAACCACAAAAAAAAATGGCGGCTTTGTCACTGGGACAAGCCGCCACTTCTTTACAGGCCCGCGACGCTTAGAACAGCTTGCGGCCTTTGTTGGCAGCAATGCGCATGCGCAGCGCGTTGAGCTTGATGAAGCCCGCCGCGTCAGCCTGGTTGTAAGCGCCGCCGTCTTCTTCGAAGGTCGCGATATTGGCGTCGAACAGCGAATCGTCGGACTTGCGACCGGTCACGATCACGTTGCCTTTGTACAGCTTCAGGCGAACCACGCCGTTCACGTTGACTTGGGAAGCGTCGATCATCTGTTGCAGCATCAGACGCTCCGGGCTCCACCAGTAGCCGGTGTAGATCAGGCTGGCGTATTTCGGCATCAGCTCGTCTTTGAGGTGAGCGACTTCGCGGTCGAGGGTGATCGATTCGATGGCGCGGTGAGCGCGCAGCATGATGGTGCCGCCCGGGGTTTCGTAGCAGCCACGGGACTTCATGCCCACGTAACGGTTTTCAACGATGTCCAGACGACCGATACCGTGTTGACCACCGATCTTGTTCAGCGTTGCCAATACGGTGGCCGGAGTCATTTCGACGCCGTCCAGGGCAACGATGTCGCCGTTGCGGTAGGTCAGTTCCAGGTATTGCGGAGTGTCAGGAGCGTTCTCCGGGGAGACGGTCCAGCGCCACATGTCTTCTTCGTGCTCGGTCCAGGTGTCTTCCAGCACGCCGCCTTCATAGGAGATGTGCAGCAGGTTGGCGTCCATCGAGTACGGAGATTTCTTCTTGCCGTGACGCTCGATCGGGATCGCGTGCTTCTCGGCGTAGTCCATCAGCTTCTCGCGGGACAGCAGGTCCCACTCACGCCATGGAGCAATGACTTTCACGCCTGGCTTGAGCGCGTAGGCACCCAGTTCGAAACGCACCTGGTCGTTGCCCTTGCCGGTAGCGCCATGGGAAATGGCGTCGGCGCCGGTTTCGTTGGCGATTTCGATCAGACGTTTGGCAATCAGCGGACGTGCGATGGAGGTACCCAGCAGGTACTCGCCTTCGTAAACGGTGTTGGCGCGGAACATCGGGAACACGAAGTCACGCACGAATTCTTCGCGCAGGTCGTCGATGTAGATTTCTTTGACGCCCATGGCCTGAGCCTTGGCGCGAGCCGGCTCGACCTCTTCGCCCTGACCCAGGTCAGCAGTGAAGGTCACCACTTCACAGTTATAAGTATCCTGCAGCCACTTGAGGATCACCGAAGTGTCCAGGCCGCCGGAATACGCCAGAACGACCTTGTTTACGTCCGCCATGCCATCACTCCACGGGGTTCTACGGAAAGCCGAGGAGTCTACCGCTCAAATACGATAATTTACAGAGGCGCGACAGCTTAAGACGACAAAGCGACAGAATCTGTCGAGAGCGCGACGATGACCGGCGGGTCAGGAAGTCGCCGCGGCGTTGGCAGGCGCGCTGGCTTGCGGTGCTGGCGCAGTGGTCGGCGCGACTCGCGCGAGCTTCACGCTGACCCGACGATTCTTCGCCCGGTTGGCCGCATTGTTGTTCGGCACCAGCGGGTATTGCTCGCCGTGGAAACGCACGGTGATCTGCGATTCCGCGATGCCGTTGGCCTTGAAGAAATCGACCACCGCCAACGCGCGACGGCGCGACAGCTCTCGGTTGGTAAGACGGTTGCCGCTGTTGTCCGAGTGGCCGTCGAGCTCGATGTGATTGACCGACGGATCGGCCTTCATGTACTCGAGCATCACTTGCAGCTTGGCCCGAGCGGCGGCGTCGAGGTCGGTACCTTCCCCCGGGAAACCGATCTGCGATTGTTTGATCTGGTCGAAATTCTGCGGCAGCAATTTCGCCACACACGTCTGGTAATCGTTGAAGGCCTTGCTGAACTTGACGGGCAGCAGGCGCACTTCCGAAACCCGGCCATCGCCGGACGCACGTCGCACCACCGGGCTGCGACCGTCCAGCAAACCGCTGATCAGCCCGCCGGCCTGGGATTGCGAACTGTTGAACAGCACGTTACCGGTGCCGATCCTGACGCTGCCCAGGTAGATGTCGTTGCGCCCCGGTTGCCATGGCGCGGCCGCCGCAAGCAACGTCGCTGAACCGCCGCCGAGCATGGCGTTATAGGCATTGAGGCGGAATATCGCCTGTTCGCCGGCCTTGCGCACGAACTGGCCCGAGCCGAAATCGGTGATCGGCTGGGTCAGGCGGCACTCGAACTTGTCGCCCTCGACCGTCCACTCAATGTTCTCCAGACGCGTCTGGTAGGTGAGCGCCATCGCGGGGAGGCTGGCAAACACACTGAGCAAGGCTAAATATCGCTGGCGCACGGGAGGCTCCATTGGCTTCTGTAACACAAAGACCGATTCACACTATGTTTACGGCATACCTACGGGATATCGGAAGGTTCCGGCAAAACTTGATAGCGAGTGCCTGCAAGAGTCTTTTCCGGTAGCATTCCCCTCAGTTTGACCCGCCTGGAATCCCCTCATGTCCGACCGCCTGACCCTGCTGCGTCCCGACGACTGGCACATTCATCTTCGCGATGGTGCCGTGTTGACCAATACCGTTGCCGATGTAGCGCGCACCTTTGGCCGCGCCATCATCATGCCCAACCTGGTACCACCGGTGCGCAACGCCGCTGAAGCCGACGGCTATCGCCAGCGGATTCTCGCTGCCCGCCCGGCCGGCAGTCGTTTCGAACCGCTGATGGTGCTGTACCTCACCGACCGCACCCAGCCCGAAGAAATTCGTCAGGCCAAGGCCAGCGGTTTCGTGCACGCCGCCAAATTGTACCCGGCCGGCGCCACTACCAACTCCGATTCCGGGGTGACCAGCATCGACAAGATCTTCCCGGCGCTGGAAGCCATGGCCGAAGTCGGCATGCCGCTGCTGATCCACGGCGAAGTCACCCGTGGCGATGTCGATGTCTTCGACCGCGAAAAGATTTTCATCGATGAGCACATGCGCCGTGTCGTCGAGCGTTTCCCGACGCTCAAAGTGGTGTTCGAACACATCACCACCGGTGACGCCGTGCAGTTCGTCAACGAGGCTTCGGCCAACGTCGGCGCGACCATCACCGCGCATCACCTGCTGTACAACCGCAACCACATGTTGGTGGGCGGGATTCGGCCGCACTTCTATTGCCTGCCGATCCTCAAGCGTAATACCCATCAGGAAGCCCTGCTCGACGCCGCCACCAGCGGCAGCGCGAAGTTCTTCCTCGGTACCGACTCGGCGCCGCACGCCCAGCACGCCAAGGAAGCCGCCTGCGGCTGCGCCGGCTGCTACACCGCGTACGCCGCCATCGAGCTGTATGCCGAAGCCTTCGAACAGCGCAACGCGCTGGACAAGCTTGAAGCGTTCGCCAGCCTCAACGGCCCACGCTTCTACGGTCTGCCGGCCAACACCGATCGCATCACCCTGGTTCGCGAAGAATGGACCGCCCCGACCAGCCTGCCGTTTGGCGAGCTGACCGTTATCCCGCTGCGCGCCGGTGAAAAACTGCGCTGGCGCCTGCTGGAGGAACACGCGTGAGTGAAGACCATTTCGACGACGAACTGGACGGTCAAGGTGGCGGCGGCGGTTCCCGTCACCCAATGGCAGCACGTTTTCGCGGTTACCTGCCGGTTGTCGTCGACGTAGAGACCGGTGGCTTCAATTCGGCCACCGATGCTCTGCTGGAGATTGCCGCGACCACCATCGCCATGGATGAAAAGGGTTTCGTCTACCCGGATCACACCTACTTCTTCCGCGTCGAGCCGTTCGAAGGCGCCAACATCGAAGCGGCGGCGCTGGAGTTCACCGGGATCAAGCTCGATCACCCGCTGCGCATGGCGGTCAGCGAAGAAACTGCGCTGACCGACATCTTCCGTGGCGTGCGCAAGGCGCTGAAGGCCAATGGCTGCAAGCGCGCGATTCTGGTCGGCCATAACAGCAGCTTCGACCTTGGCTTCCTGAATGCTGCGGTTGCGCGTCTGGACATGAAGCGCAACCCGTTTCACCCGTTCTCCAGCTTCGATACCGCGACGCTGGCCGGTCTGGCTTACGGTCAAACCGTACTGGCCAAGGCCTGTCAGGCAGCCGACATCGACTTCGACGGCCGTGAAGCGCATTCGGCGCGTTACGACACCGAGAAGACCGCCGAGCTGTTCTGCGGCATCGTCAACCGCTGGAAACAGATGGGCGGCTGGGAAGACTTCGACGACTGATCCTCGTCGGAAAAATCCCGTGCATGAAAAAACCGGCCACGTGGGCCGGTTTTTTTGTACCTCGACGTTGTGCCTTACAGGGCAGCAGCGTTCTCGGTCAGGTAAGCCGCAACGCCTTCTGGCGAAGCGTTCATGCCTTTGTCGCCTTTTTTCCAGTTGGCAGGGCAGACTTCGCCGTGCTCTTCGTGGAATTGCAGAGCGTCGACCAGACGGATCAGCTCTTCCATGTTACGGCCCAGCGGCAGGTCGTTGATGATCTGCGAGCGGACAACGCCCTTGTCGTCGATCAGGAACGCGCCACGGAAAGCCACGCCGCCTTCGGACTCAACGTCGTAGGCCTTGGCGATGTCGTGCTTCATGTCGGCAGCCATGGTGTATTTCACCTGGCCGATGCCGCCATTGTTGACCGGGGTGTTGCGCCAGGCGTTGTGGGTGAAGTGCGAGTCGATCGACACAGCGATCACTTCTACGTTGCGTGCCTTGAAGTCAGCCATGCGGTTGTCCAGAGCGATCAGCTCGGACGGGCAGACGAAGGTGAAGTCCAGTGGGTAGAAGAACACCAGGCCGTATTTGCCTTTGATGGCCGAGGACAGGGTGAAGCTGTCAACGATCTCGCCATTGCCGAGTACGGCCGGGACGGTGAAGTCAGGGGCTTGTTTGCCTACGAGTACGCTCATGGATATCTCCTGGTGAATAACTTTGAAGTTCAGGGTCCGGGCCAGCCTGCCACCCTCAGGCGACAGCCCTGTGACACGAACCCTCTTCGCAAGGGCCGACCATCATACACTGCGTTTTTCGCCTGTCCTTAACGGTTTTTTGCTCAACGCGGATAACCGTGCCGCATTTTCGCGGCCAGGCAAATCGCCATTAAGCACCGTTCGTCAGTCATCGCTGATTCGTTCATAAAGCGTTCAGAAAGCACTTTGACAATCATTCTCGTTAACATTAAGATCCATCGCAATTGAGTCACAACCAGCGACGGTTCTCACTTATGTATGTTTGTCTCTGCACTGGCGTCACCGACGGACAGATCCGCGAAGCGATCTATGAAGGTTGCTGCAGCTATAAAGAAGTCCGCCAGGCCACCGGCGTCGCCAGCCAATGCGGCAAATGTGCCTGCCTGGCCAAGGAAGTGGTCCGCGAAACCCTGACCAAACTGCAAACCGCCCAGGCCGCGATCCCGTATCCGGTAGAATTTACAGCGGCGTAATTACCCCAATTTCGAAGAACCGGACTTATGTCCGGTTTTTTTATGCCCGTAAATCAACTGGTTAGGCGCTAGACGCGGAACACAAACATTCTTATTCAGATTTAATTTCATTTATTATTCAATAACTTAGGTTTGACACTTATAAGTACCAAGCTCAAACTCCGCCTTATATACAGCTATTACAGGGCAGGACTCCCATCATGAAAGGCGACATTACAGTCATCCAGCATCTCAACAAGATCCTTGCCAATGAGCTGGTCGCGATCAATCAGTACTTCCTGCATGCGCGCATGTATGAAGATTGGGGCCTGAACAAGCTGGGCAAGCACGAGTACCACGAATCCATCGATGAGATGAAACACGCGGACAAGCTGATCAAGCGCATCCTGTTCCTTGAAGGTCTGCCGAACGTGCAGGATCTGGGCAAGCTGCACATTGGCGAGCACACCCGGGAAATGCTCGAGTGCGATCTGCGTATCGAGAAGACCGGCCACGCCGATCTGAAAGCCGCCATCGCCCATTGCGAATCGGTTGGCGACTTCGGCAGCCGTGAACTGCTCGAAGACATTCTCGAGTCCGAAGAAGAACATATCGACTGGCTGGAAACCCAACTGGGCCTGATCGATAAAGTCGGTCTTGAGAACTATCTGCAATCGCAGATGGGCGAAGAGTAAGTTAGCGCCCGCTGAACTCGCGACACTAAAAAGCCCCGCCCTCTTTCGAGGTGCGGGGCTTTTTATTGGCAAATCCCGGATCAGATGCAGATCCCTGTGGGAGCGGGCTTGCTCGCGAATGCGGTGTATCAGTCAATTACTATTTTTCTGATACACCGCATTCGCGAGCAAGCCCGCTCCCACAAAGCCGGATCAGGCTTCGGACTTGGCCGCAGCAGCCTTGGCCGATGCTTCCTTGACCAGAGTCTGCAGCTCACCGTTGGCGAACATTTCAGCCATGATGTCGCTGCCGCCGACCAGTTCACCGCCAACCCACAGTTGCGGGAAAGTCGGCCAGTTGGCGTACTTTGGCAGGTTGGCGCGGATTTCCGGGTTCTGCAGGATGTCGACGTAGGCGAACTTCTCGCCACAGCCCATAACGGCCTGCGCAGCTTTCGCGGAGAAGCCACACTGCGGGGCATTCGGCGAGCCTTTCATGTAAAGCAGAATGGTGTTGTTGGCAATCTGCTCTTTAATCGTTTCGATGATATCCATGGAGCACCTCGGCTGAACTTTCCGACTCATGGGTCGGCACGGTGGCGCATTGTAACGGAATCCCGAGCGCCCTGCTCGGTCTCCCCGACAGACATGCTCAAGCCGCCACCACCGTCACCGGCACGCCGTTGAGCGCCGCGTTGCCCGACAACTCGTCGAGCTGGCATTCATCGGTCAGGTCGTTGGCGCTCGACCCCGGCTGACCGCTGGCAATCGCCATCTGCACCCCCGGACGCGCGTGACCCCAGCCATGCGGCAGGCTGACCACGCCTTTCATCATGTCCAGGCTGCCGAGCACTTCCACTTCGATCTGCCCGACCCGCGAACTGACGCGCACCAACTGCCCGTCGTCGAGCCCGCGACTGGCCAGATCATCCGGGTGCATCAGCAGTTGATGACGCGGCTTACCCTTCACCAGACGATGGTAATTGTGCATCCATGAATTATTGCTGCGCACATGGCGCCGGCCGATCATCAGCAGCTCATCCGCCGCCGGCGCCTGCAAGGCGGCAAAGCGTGCGAGATCGGCGAGGATCTCCGGTGGCGCAGCCTGCACCCGTTGATTCAGGGTTTTCAGGCGGGCCGCCAGATTAGGTTTGAGCGCGCCCAGATCGACGCCGTGCGGATGATCGAACAGCGTCGCCAGCGACAGCTTGTGCGCCGAAGCATCGCCATACAGCCCCATGCGCAGGCCCATATCGATCATCTTCGCCGGCGGCATCGTCGGTTTCAGCTCCTTGCCGGTCTTCTCGGCAAACGCCTTGGCCAGGCCAACGAAGATCTCCCAGTCGTGTAAAGCACCCTCGGGCTTGGCGAGAATCGCCCGATTGAAGCGAGTGACGTTGCGCACCGCGAACAGGTTGAACGTGGTGTCGTAGTGATCGTTTTCCAGCGCCGAAGTCGACGGCAGGATCAGGTCGGCATAACGCGTGGTTTCGTTGATGTACAGGTCGATGCTGAGCATGAACTCCAGACCATCGAGCGCCTGCTCCAGTTGCCGGCCATTCGGCGTCGACAACACCGGATTGCCGGCGACGGTGATCAGTGCGCGAATCTGCCCTTCGCCTTCGGTGAGCATTTCTTCGGCCAGCGCCGACACTGGCAACTCGCCGCCGTACTCAGGCCGCCCGGACACCCGGCTCTGCCACTTGTTGAAATGCCCACCCGAGGTCGACGCCACCAGATCCACCGCCGGCTCGGTGCACAGCGCGCCGCCGACCCGGTCGAGGTTGCCGGTGACCAGATTGATCAACTGCACCACCCAGTGGCACAAGGTGCCGAACGCCTGAGTCGAAACGCCCATGCGCCCGTAGCACACCGCGCTCGGCGCCGCGGCGAAATCCCGCGCCAGTTGGCGGATCTGCTCGGCCGGCACCGCACACAGCGGGCTCATGGCTTCGGCAGTGAACGTTGCGATGGCTGCACGCACTTCATCGAGGCCATCGACGGGCAAGTGACTGTCGCGGGTCAGGCCTTCTTCGAACAAGGTATTGAGCACGCCGAACAGCAACGCCGCGTCGCCACCGGGACGCACGAACAAGTGCTGATCGGCGATGGCCGCCGTTTCGCTGCGCCGGGGATCGACCACCACCACTTTGCCACCGCGCGCCTGAATCGCCTTCAGGCGTTTCTCGACATCCGGCACGGTCATGATGCTGCCGTTGGATGCCAGCGGGTTACCGCCAAGGATCAGCATGAAATCGGTGTGATCGATGTCCGGGATCGGCAGCAGCAAGCCGTGGCCGTACATCAGGTAACTGCTCAGGTGATGCGGCAACTGGTCGACCGAGGTCGCGGAGAAGCGATTGCGCGTTTTCAGCAGGCCGAGAAAGTAGTTGCTGTGGGTCATCAGCCCGTAGTTGTGCACGCTCGGATTGCCTTGATAGACCGCCACTGCGTTCTGGCCGTGACGCTCCTGAATTGCCGCCAGACGCTCGGCCACCAGCGCAAAGGCCTCGTCCCACTCGATCGGCAGCCATTCGCTGCCGACCCGGCGCATCGGCTGACGCAGGCGATCCGGATCGTTCTGGATGTCTTGCAGGGCCACAGCCTTGGGACAGATGTGCCCGCGACTGAAGGTGTCGAGGGCATCGCCCTTGATCGAGGTGATTGCGACGTTGCCATCGGTTTCGGTGGTCTCGATGGTCAGGCCGCAAATGGCTTCGCACAGGTGGCAGGCACGGTGATGGAGAGTCTTGGTCATGGCCAGTCTCTGTCTTGTTCTGGGCAGGCAACGGGCGTGCCTGCGGGAACAAAACTATGGCCCGTGTGCGGAAGCGACGCCAGCGACGTTCGTCTTGTGAATCGACGGCTATCAGGCGAGCCGATAGCTCGTCAGGCTCAGTTGGACGGCAACTGCGGCGGCGCCTGCAACTGGATTTCCTGAATGGTTTCGATCTGCTCGTGGGCGACGTGCACGCCGGTGAGTTCGCCGATCAGTCGCCAGTGCTCGTCGAGCCCTGCGCTGATAGTCGCCATGCGATCGATCATCTGGCGACTGGCAGCCTTGACCACATCATCTTCGCTGCGCAGCAGTTCGAAGGACATTGACGTCACCGAGGCGGTGAGATGGGTCAGTGAGCGAGCCGTGTGGCCCAGCAATTCCATTAACAATTGTTCTTTCGATTCCATGCGGAGGCTTCCTGCGTCGCTCGAAAGGTAGTTATAACCCAGCACTTTGCATTAGCAAATGTTTCAACCAGCCATCCGACCAAGCGAAGCCGTGGCCGGGCAGTCGCAAACCGACCCGACCTGCCCCATCCCCGCCACAGCGGATTGCCAAGCCCCGCGGCGCCAGTGTACAAATGAGTCCGTTACACGCCTTAACCCGGCTTCTACTGCGCGACTGCAACACTCTGTCGCCGCTGCAAATTCCGCAAAAACCGTAGCCTATTGGCGTAACGCGACATTTAGTGTCAATATCGCGCCTTCCCCTATTTCGTCGCCCCGTGCGGCTTACGCCGCAGGTCTCGCCCGTTGTTCCGTTAAACAAGGCTTTGAGCATCTGCGGTTTGTAGCAAAAAGGTAGTCAATGATGAGCGCAAGGCACTTTCTCTCCCTGATGGATTGCACGCCCGAAGAGCTGGTCAGCGTGATCCGTCGAGGCGTTGAGCTCAAGGACCTGCGTAACCGCGGCGTACTGTTCGAGCCTCTAAAAAACCGCGTCCTGGGGATGATCTTCGAGAAGTCCTCGACCCGTACCCGGATCTCCTTCGAGGCCGGCATGATCCAGCTCGGTGGCCAGGCAATCTTCCTGTCGCCGCGCGACACCCAGTTGGGCCGTGGCGAGCCGATCGGCGACTGCGCCATCGTCATGTCGAGCATGCTCGATGCGGTGATGATCCGTACCTTTGCCCACAGCACCCTGACCGAATTCGCTGCCAACTCGCGCGTGCCGGTGATCAACGGCCTGTCCGATGACCTGCACCCGTGCCAGTTGCTGGCCGACATGCAGACCTTCCTTGAGCACCGCGGCTCGATCCAGGGCAAGACTGTGGCCTGGATCGGCGACGGCAACAACATGTGCAACAGCTATATAGAAGCGGCGATCCAGTTCGACTTCCAGTTGCGCATCGCCTGCCCGGAAGGCTACGAGCCAAATCCTGAGTTCGTCGCCCGCGCCGGCGATCGTGTGACCATCGTCCGCGATCCGCAGGACGCCGTGCGCGGTGCGCATCTGGTGAGCACCGACGTCTGGACTTCGATGGGTCAGGAAGAGGAAACTGCCAAGCGCCTGAAGCTGTTCGCACCGTTCCAGGTGACCCGCGCCCTGCTCGATCTGGCGGCCGAAGATGTGCTGTTCATGCACTGCCTGCCAGCGCACCGCGGTGAAGAAATCAGCCTCGACCTGCTTGATGACCCGCGCTCCGTCGCCTGGGATCAGGCAGAAAACCGTCTCCACGCACAGAAGGCCCTGCTCGAGTTCCTCGTCGAACCGGCATATCACCACGCATGAGCCATGAATTACTGCTGAACCTGCGCAACCTCGCTTGCGGCTATCAAGATCAACGCGTGGTGCAGAACCTCAATCTGCACCTCAACGCCGGAGACATCGGTTGCCTGCTCGGCTCGTCCGGCTGCGGCAAGACCACCACCCTGCGCGCGATTGCCGGTTTTGAACCGGTGCACGAAGGTGAAATCACCCTGGGAGGTGAAACCATCTCCAGCGCCGGTTTCACTCTGGCACCAGAGAAACGCCGGATCGGCATGGTGTTTCAGGATTACGCGCTGTTCCCGCACCTGAGTGTTGCAGACAACATCGCCTTCGGTATCCGCAAGCACCCGAACAAGGAGCGCGTCACCGAAGAGCTGCTGGAACTGGTCAATCTGAAGAACCTCGGCAAGCGCTTCCCGCACGAGTTGTCCGGCGGCCAGCAACAGCGTGTCGCCCTCGCCCGCGCTTTGGCACCGGAGCCGCAATTGCTGCTGCTCGACGAGCCGTTCTCCAACCTCGACGGCGAGTTGCGCCGCAAGCTCAGCCACGAAGTGCGGGACATCCTCAAGGCCCGTGGCACCAGTGCGATTCTGGTGACCCACGATCAGGAAGAAGCCTTCGCCGTGAGTGATCACGTTGGCGTGTTCAAGGAAGGCCGGCTGGAGCAGTGGGACACGCCCTACAACCTCTACCACGAGCCGGCGACGCCGTTTGTCGCCAGCTTCATCGGTCAGGGTTATTTCATTCGCGGCCAGCTCGGCAGCCCGGAGTCGGTGCAGACTGAACTTGGCGAACTGCGCGGCAACCGGGCCTACACCTGGCCGGTGGGCGGTGCGGTGGATGTGTTGCTGCGTCCGGATGACATTGTTTATGCGCCGGACAGTGCGTTGAAAGCGCGGATCGTCGGCAAGACGTTCCTTGGCGCCTCGACCCTGTATCGCCTGCAACTGCCGACCGGCGCGCAGCTGGAATCGATCTTCCCGAGTCATGCCGACCATCAGGTCGGTGCGGATGTGGGGATTCGGGTTGCCGCCGAACACCTCGTCCTGTTCCAGGCCAGCGGCAGTACCGCGGCACAAATCCCGGCGGCGGAAAACGGCGTTCGCCGCTACAGCGCTGCACTCTGATCCGCCCCGGATCAAAACTGTGGGAGCGGGCTTGCTCGCGAATGCGCTGTGTCAGTCAACGAAGAGGTCGTCTGACACAGCGCATTCGCGAGCAAGCCCGCTCCCACAATTGGTTTTGGGTCAGCCCAAAATCAGCGTACCGCTGGCCACCAGCGTCGCATTCCCGCCAATCTTCACCCGCTCACCTTCCAGCCGACAGAACAATTCCCCGCCCCGCGCCGAGCGCTGGCACGCGGTCAAACTGGATTTGCCCAGACGTTTCGACCAGTACGGAATCAAGCTGCAATGCGTCGAACCAGTGACTGGATCTTCGTTGATACCAATCGCTGGAGCGAAATAACGCGAGACGAAATCGTGCTGATTGCCGCGCGCCGTCACGATCGCACCGAGCCACGGCAGTTTCGCCAGCGCGACCATGTCCGGCTTGCAGTCGAGCACCGCCTGCTCCGAGTCGAGCACCACGAACAACTCGTTGGAACCGAGCACATCCACTGCCTCGACGCCCAGCGCACGCTCGACATCCAGCGTCACGCCAATCTCTGACGGCACAATTGAAGGGAAGTCCAGCCACAGGCGATCGCCCTCACGACTGACACTCAACGGCCCGGACTTGCAGATGAAGTCCAGCCGCTCGGTGGTTTCCTTGTAGATCTCGAACAACACATAGGCGCTGGCCAGCGTCGCATGCCCGCACAATGGCACCTCGGTGGTCGGGGTGAACCAGCGGATATGCCACGCCGCGCCTTCGCGCACCACAAACGCGGTTTCCGCCAGATTGTGCTCGGCGGCGATCTTCTGCATCAGCTCATCCGCAAGCCATGCATCGAGCCGATAAACCATCGCCGGATTGCCACTGAACGGCCGATCGCTGAACGCGTCGACTTGATAAAACTCAAGCTGCATAACCTTCTCCCTAAGTCCGTGGGCAGAGCATGCAACGCGGGCCGGATCAGCGCCAGTGACAGAACCGGCCAATTTTCTGCATACAGCGATGAGCGTTACGCACGGCCGATATCGGCAAATTTGGCCTGGGTGTGCTCAGCCAGCACCGCCGGCGCCAGTTCGACTTCGAGGCCGCGTCGGCCCGCACTGACATAAATAGTCGCAAAGCCCTGAGCCGAGTGATCAATGAAGGTACGCAGGCGTTTTTTCTGCCCCAGCGGACTGATGCCGCCCAACAGGTAACCGGTGGAACGCTGCGCGGCAGCGGGATCAGCCATTTCGACTTTTTTCACCCCTGCAGCATGCGCCAGGCCCTTGAGGTCAAGGCTTCCGACGACCGGCACCACCGCCACCAACAATTCACCTTTTTCACTGGCGGCCAGCAGCGTCTTGAACACCTGAGCCGGCTCGAGCGCCAGCTTCTCTGCGGCCTCCAGCCCATAGGACGCAGCCTTGGGATCATGTTCGTAACTGTGCACGCGATGTTCGGCACGAACTTTTTTCAACAAGTCCAACGCAGGGGTCATGGCAGCTCCAGGCTCGGCATCAACAGAAAATCCTGCGCCGGATTCTAGGCCATCACCTCGCAAAAGGCTCTAGCGCAAGCCCCGTTTTTCGGGCTTTACAGGCGAATCACCGGGCTATCGCCGCAGTCACCCGCAGGATCATTCAACAGGTTGATAGTTTAATTGTGACCGATGGTTCACTTTCGACCTTTGACAGGTTTGTTTCTTGTCTATATTTTTTCGAATCTGAATAATGTAAGAATTATCATCACCGCAGCACCCAGCAGTAAACCGGGAACAGGATGGGGATCCTGCCTCGGCGAAAATCGCGCCTTGCCCTGACGGCAAATGCGCCAGACAACAACAAAAATCGAGGTTTTCAATGACAACTGCTATTCAGCAACCATCGCTTTCCGGCCAATGCCTGGCCGAGTTTCTGGGGACTGCACTTCTGATCTTTTTCGGCACCGGCTGTGTCGCTGCGCTCAAAGTCGCGGGCGCCAGCTTCGGCCTGTGGGAAATCAGCATCATCTGGGGCGTCGGTGTGAGCATGGCGATCTACTTGACCGCCGGAGTTTCCGGCGCGCACCTGAACCCCGCCGTGAGCATTGCCCTGAGCATTTTCGCCGACTTCGAAAAGCGCAAACTGCCGTTTTACATCCTGTCGCAGATTGCCGGCGCGTTCTGCGGCGCGCTGCTGGTTTACACGCTGTACAGCAACCTGTTCTTCGATTACGAACAAACTCACCAAATGGTTCGTGGTTCGGCTGCCAGCCTTGAGTTGGCGTCGGTGTTCTCCACCTTCCCCAATCCTGTGCTGTCGACTGCCCAGGCATTCCTGGTCGAGATGATCATCACCGCGATCCTGATGGGCGTGATCATGGCCCTGACCGATGACAATAACGGTCTGCCGAAAGGCCCGATGGCACCGCTGTTGATCGGTTTGCTGATCGCTGTGATCGGCAGTTCGATGGGCCCACTGACTGGTTTCGCGATGAACCCGGCTCGTGACTTCGGTCCGAAACTGATGACTTTCTTTGCCGGCTGGGGTGAAATTTCCTTCACTGGCGGCCGCGATATTCCGTACTTCCTGATTCCGATTTTTGCACCGATTGTCGGTGCCTGCCTCGGCGCTGCCGGGTATCGCGGGCTCATCGCCCGTCACCTGACCGGCGCCACACCTGCTACAAAGGATGCAGAACCGGCCATTGACGGCAAACCAAGAACTTCTTGAAACAGTCGGCGCGGGTTCCTGCCCAATTCGAGCCCGCGCCCCGGCCCACTCTCCCTTATTTCGTCCAAGGCAATCGACATGACCGACATTCAGAATAAGAACTACATCATTGCCCTCGATCAGGGTACGACCAGCTCCCGCGCGATCATTTTCGACCGCGACGCGAACGTGGTCTGCACCGCCCAACGCGAATTCGCCCAGCATTACCCGCAAGCCGGCTGGGTTGAACACGACCCGATGGAAATCTTCGCCACCCAGAGCGCGGTGATGGTTGAAGCGCTGGCCCAGGCCGGTCTGCATCACGATCAGGTGGCCGCCATCGGTATCACCAACCAGCGTGAAACCACCGTAGTCTGGGACAAGACCACTGGCCGTCCGGTGTACAACGCGATCGTCTGGCAGTGCCGCCGCAGCACCGAGATCTGCCAGCAGCTCAAGCGCGATGGCCACGAAGAATATATTCGCGACAACACCGGCCTGGTCACCGACCCGTACTTCTCCGGCACCAAGCTGAAGTGGATCCTCGACAACGTCGAAGGCAGCCGCGAGCGTGCGCGCAACGGCGAACTGCTGTTCGGCACCATCGATAGCTGGCTGATCTGGAAATTCACCGGCGGCAAGGTGCACGTCACCGACTACACCAACGCCTCGCGCACCATGCTCTTCAACATCCATTCGCTGGAGTGGGATTCGAAGATGCTGGAAATCCTCGACATCCCGCGCGAGATGCTCCCGGAAGTGAAGGCTTCTTCGGAAATCTACGGTCGCACCAAGAGCGGCATCGCCATCGGCGGTATCGCCGGTGACCAGCAAGCCGCACTGTTCGGCCAGATGTGCGTCGAGCCGGGCCAGGCAAAAAACACCTACGGCACCGGCTGCTTCCTGCTGATGAACACCGGCGACAAAGCGGTGAAATCGCAGCACGGCATGCTCACCACCATCGCTTGCGGCCCGCGCGGCGAAGTGGCTTACGCCCTGGAGGGTGCGGTGTTCAACGGTGGCTCGACCGTGCAGTGGCTGCGCGATGAACTGAAGATCGTCAACGACGCTCACGACACCGAATACTTCGCCAATAAAGTGAAGGACAGCAACGGCGTGTACCTGGTACCGGCCTTCACCGGTCTGGGCGCTCCGTACTGGGATCCGTATGCCCGTGGCGCACTGTTCGGCCTGACGCGCGGCGTGCGCGTGGATCACATCATCCGCGCCGCGCTGGAATCGATCGCCTACCAGACCCGCGACGTGCTCGACGCCATGCAACAGGACTCCGGCGAACGCCTCAAGGCCCTGCGTGTGGACGGCGGTGCGGTCGCGAACAACTTCCTCATGCAGTTCCAGGCCGACATCCTCGGCACCCAGGTCGAGCGCCCGCAAATGCGCGAAACCACCGCGCTGGGCGCAGCGTATCTGGCCGGTCTGGCGTGCGGTTTCTGGGGCAGCCTGGACGAACTGCGCGGCAAGGCTGTCATCGAGCGCGAGTTCGAGCCGAGCCTGGATGAAGTCGAGAAAGAGAAACTGTACAAAGGCTGGAAAAAAGCCGTCAGCCGCACCCGTGACTGGGCGCGTGAGGACGCTGAATAAGCCAACCTTCAGAGACTGATAGGCAACTAACTGGTCGGGAGGAGATTCCTGCGGCATCATGGGCAAATTTTGCACGGCAGCCCAAAGGAAGCCCCATGAATCTGCCTCCCCGTCAGCAGCAAATCCTCGAGCTGGTCCGCGAACGCGGCTATGTGAGCATCGAGGAAATGGCTACGCTGTTCGTTGTTACCCCGCAAACCATCCGCCGCGATATCAATCAGCTCGCGGAAGCCAATCTGTTGCGTCGCTACCATGGCGGCGCGGCCTATGATTCCAGCGTCGAAAACACCGCCTATGCGATGCGCGCCGACCAGATGCGCGATGAAAAACAACGCATCGGCGAAGCCATCGCCGCGCAGATCCCCGATCACGCCTCGCTGTTCATCAACATCGGCACCACCACCGAATCGATTGCCCGCGCCCTGCTCAATCACAACCATCTGAAGATCATCACCAACAACCTGCACGTCGCCTCGATGCTCAGTGCCAAGGATGATTTCGATGTGCTGCTGACCGGCGGCAGCGTGCGCCGTGACGGCGGTGTGGTGGGTCAGGCGAGCGTGGATTTCATCAACCAGTTCAAGGTTGATTTCGCGCTGGTGGGCATCAGCGGTATCGACGAAGACGGCAGCCTGCTCGACTTCGACTATCAGGAAGTGCGCGTCTCCCAGGCGATTATCGCCAATGCGCGGCAGGTGATTCTGGCGGCGGACTCCAGCAAGTTCGGGCGCAATGCGATGATTCGATTGGGTCCGATCAGCCTGATCGACTGCCTGGTGACCGATCAGCAGCCGGTGCCGGCACTGGCGCAACTGTTGAGCCAGCACAAGATTCGTCTGGAAGTCGTTTAAACCCTACTTGGCGCAGCTCCCCTGTGGCGAGGGAGCTTGCTCCCGCTGGGCTGCGAAGCGGCCCCAAAACCATCCAGCCCAATTCATCCAGCCACGCCTTGCGCACCGGATTTACGACGGCTGCGCCGCCGAGCGGGAGCAAGCTCCCTCGCCACAACAGTGCTTCAGCAAGTCTAAATGTTCGAAAATTTTCTTTTAGCCGCCCTTCGATGAGTTTTTTCAATCGAACGTGACTGGCTGTGCGCGTCTTTATGGGCTACCATTTTCGCAAATGAACATTTATGTTCGATTTCCAAGACAGAAAATCAAAAGAGCCCGAGGCCAGCCGATGTCCACCTCTACCTTGCGTACGCCCCCTATCGCCGAGATCTACGATGTTGCCGTTATTGGCGGCGGGATCAATGGCGTGGGGATCGCAGCGGATGCCGCCGGTCGCGGTCTCTCGGTGTTCCTTTGCGAAAAGGATGACCTGGCCAGCCACACCTCGTCGGCCAGCAGCAAGCTGATCCACGGTGGCCTGCGCTACCTCGAACATTACGAATTCCGTCTGGTGCGTGAAGCGCTGGCCGAGCGCGAAGTGCTGCTGGCCAAGGCGCCGCACATCGTCAAACCGATGCGCTTCGTGCTACCGCACCGTCCGCACCTGCGTCCGGCGTGGATGATTCGCGCCGGCCTGTTCCTCTATGACAATCTCGGCAAGCGCGAAAAGCTCCCGGGTTCGAAGAGCCTGAAGTTCGGTGCCGACAGCGCGCTGAAAAGCGAAATCACCAAGGGCTTCGAATATTCCGATTGCTGGGTCGATGACGCCCGCCTCGTCGTTCTGAACGCCATGGCCGCCCGGGAAAAAGGTGCCCACGTACACACCCAGACCCGTTGCGTCAGCGCCCGCCGCGCCAAGGGCCTGTGGCACCTGAACCTGGAACGCGCCGACGGCAGCCTGTTTTCGATCACTGCCAAAGCCTTGGTGAACGCCGCCGGCCCGTGGGTCGCCAAGTTCATTCGTGACGACCTGAAAATGGAATCGCCGTACGGCATCCGCCTGATTCAGGGCAGCCACATCATCGTGCCGAAACTGTACGAAGGCGATCACGCGCACATCCTGCAAAACGAAGATCAGCGCATCGTCTTCACCATTCCGTACCTGAACCACTTCACCCTGATCGGCACCACCGACCGCGAATACACCGGCGATCCGGCGAAAGTGGCAATCACCGACGGCGAAACCGATTACCTGCTGAAAGTGGTCAACGCTCACTTCAAGAAGCAGATCAGCCGCGACGACATTCAGCACAGCTACTCGGGCGTGCGTCCGCTGTGCAACGACGAATCCGACAACCCGTCCGCCGTGACCCGCGATTACACCCTGGCGCTGTCTGGCGGCGGCGAAGAAGCACCGTTGTTGTCGGTGTTTGGCGGCAAGCTGACCACCTACCGCAAACTCGCCGAGTCGGCGATGGCTCAGTTGATGCCGTACTTCACCCAGATGCGCCCGAGCTGGACCGCGACCGCGACCGCGACCCTGCCCGGCGGCGAAGACATGACTACCCCGCAAGCCTTGAGCGCGCAGATCCGCGACAAGTTCGACTTCGTCCCGACCGAGATCGCCCGCCGCTGGGCCACCACCTACGGCAGCCGCACCTGGCGCATGCTCGAAGGCGTCGAGTCGCTGAATGACATGGGCGAACACCTCGGCGGCGGTCTCTACACCCGCGAGGTCGATTACCTGTGCAGCGAAGAAT
Organism: Pseudomonas sp. 13B_3.2_Bac1; assembly: GCF_025466205.1. Classification (NCBI taxonomy): domain Bacteria; kingdom Pseudomonadati; phylum Pseudomonadota; class Gammaproteobacteria; order Pseudomonadales; family Pseudomonadaceae; genus Pseudomonas; species Pseudomonas sp. 13B_3.2_Bac1. The sequence continues at coordinate 111,402 of NZ_JANLOG010000075.1, read as the reverse complement.
GGGCCACCACCGCGCACGACATCCTGTGGCGCCGCAGCAAGCTGGGCCTGTTCACCACCCCGGCCGAGCAAGAGAAACTGGCGGCGTACCTGAGCAAGGTCGAGCAGAACCGCAAGATTGAAGCGGCCTGACGTTTACAGCGCTTGAAACGAAGCCCCTGAATCTGACGATTCAGGGGCTTTTTTGTTTATCCGCGCCGGACGCTTTACCTGTGGCGAGGGAGCTTGCTCCCGCTGGGTCGCGTAGCGGCCCCATTCATAAAAGCGGGCCTGCTGCGCAGTCCAGCGGGAGCAAGCTCCCTCGCCACAAAGGTCGCGCTACCGAAAACAACCGACGATTGATCGTTCGGTTTTCCGAACGCGACCTCCCGGTCGATTCGGATAACCGGATCAGTTTCAGCCAAAAACACCGACACAAAACTTTAATCACCTTAAAAATCAATCAATTAGCTGCCATAGACTGCTCTGGCACGACTCATGCTCTACACTCTCTCGACGAATGCCTGCCGTGCCAACACTTCAGGAGCCGTCAGGCATTCGAAGCACAAAAGGGCCGACGAACTGGCTCCATAAAAAAAACAATTCGAGGAAAATTTGATGCGCATCGTTCCCCATATCCTGGGTGCAGCCATTGCTGCCGCTCTGATCAGCACACCAGTTTTCGCCGCCGAACTCACCGGCACCCTGAAGAAAATCAACGATTCCGGCACCATCACGCTCGCTCACCGCGACAGCTCCATCCCGTTTTCCTACATCGCGGATGCTTCCGGAAAACCCGTGGGCTACTCCCACGACATTCAAGTGGCCATCGTTGAAGCCCTGAAAAAAGACCTGAACAAGCCAGACCTGCAGGTCAAGTACAACCTGGTGACCTCGCAAACCCGTATCCCGCTGATCCAGAACGGCACCGCGGATATCGAGTGCGGCTCCACCACCAACAACGCCGAACGCGCCCAGCAAGTCGACTTCACCGTCAACATCTTCGAAATCGGCACCCGTCTGCTGGTCAAGAAAGACAAGGATGGCAAGCCGTCCTACGCTGACTTTGCCGACCTGAAAGGCAAAAACGTCGTGACCACCGCCGGCACCACGTCCGAGCGCATCATCAAAGCGATGAATGCCGACAAGCAGATGGGCATGAACATCATCTCCGCCAAAGACCACGGCGAATCCTTCAACATGCTGGAAAGCGGCCGCGCCGTTGCCTTCATGATGGACGACGCGCTGCTGGCCGGTGAAGAAGCCAAAGCCAAGAAGCCGACTGACTGGGTCATCACCGGTACTCCACAGTCCTTCGAAGCCTACGCGTGCATGGTTCGCAAAGACGACCCGGCGTTCAAGAAGGCTGTCGATGACGCCATCGTCGCCCTGTACAAATCCGGCGAGATCAACAAGATCTACAGCAAGTGGTTCGAGAGCGCGATCCCGCCAAAAGGCCTGAACCTGAACTTCCCGATGAGCGACAAGGTGAAAGAGCTGATCGCCAATCCAAGCGACAAGCCTGCGCCTGACGTAAAAATCTGATTCCTGACTAACCTGTCGTCTGAGGGAGCAACCTCCCTCAGACGTCTGTTACTACCTGCTGGCTTTACAGTGGAACACTCGACCTGGCGGTTTTCGAGCCGATCGCGTGTGCCCGGCGTTCAACGTCGGACGGGAAAGGATCTTCCCCAAGCGGGTGCTTGTACATCGATCGATTTCGAGGGGAGACCCTAATGAATTACAACTGGGACTGGGGCGTGTTCTTCAAGTCCACCGGCGTGGGCAGCGAGACTTATCTCGACTGGTTCATCTCCGGACTGGGCTGGACCATCGCCATCGCTGTCGTGGCATGGATTATCGCCTTGCTGCTGGGCTCCGTTCTTGGGGTCATGCGCACCGTACCGAGCCGCCTCGTGTCGGGCATCGCGACCTGCTACGTCGAACTGTTTCGCAACGTGCCGCTGCTGGTTCAGCTGTTCATCTGGTACTTCCTGGTACCCGACCTGCTGCCGCAGAACCTGCAGGACTGGTACAAACAGGATCTGAACCCGACCACCTCGGCCTACCTGAGCGTCGTCGTGTGCCTGGGCCTGTTCACCGCCGCCCGGGTCTGCGAGCAAGTGCGCACCGGCATCCAGGCGCTGCCACGCGGCCAGGAATCCGCCGCCCGCGCCATGGGTTTCAAGCTGCCGCAGATCTACTGGAACGTGCTGCTGCCCCAGGCCTACCGCATCATCATTCCGCCGCTGACCTCGGAATTCCTCAACGTCTTCAAGAACTCCTCCGTGGCGTCCTTGATCGGCCTGATGGAACTGCTGGCGCAAACCAAGCAGACCGCCGAATTCTCGGCCAACCTGTTTGAAGCCTTCACCCTGGCCACGCTGATCTACTTCACCCTGAACATGAGCCTGATGTTGCTGATGCGCCTGGTCGAGAAGAAAGTCGCAGTGCCCGGCCTGATCTCCGTGGGGGGTAAATAATGGACTTCGATTTCAGCGGCATCATCCCCGCGATCCCGGGCCTGTGGAACGGCATGGTCATGACCTTGCAGTTGATGGTCATGGGCGTGGTCGGCGGCATCGTGCTGGGGACCATCCTCGCGCTGATGCGCCTGTCGTCGAGCAAACTGCTGTCGCGCGTCGCCGGCGCCTACGTGAACTACTTCCGCTCGATCCCGCTGCTGCTGGTGATCACCTGGTTCTACCTGGCGGTGCCGTTCGTGCTGCGCTGGATCACCGGCGAAGACACCCCGATCGGCGCGTTCACCTCCTGCGTCGTGGCCTTCATGATGTTCGAAGCCGCGTACTTCTGTGAGATCGTCCGGGCCGGCGTGCAGTCGATCCCCAAAGGCCAGATGGCCGCGGCCCAGGCGATGGGCATGACCTATGGCCAGACCATGCGTCTGATCATCCTGCCCCAGGCGTTCCGCAAGATGACCCCGTTGCTGCTGCAACAGTCGATCATCCTGTTCCAGGACACCTCGCTGGTCTACACCGTGGGTCTGGTGGACTTCCTCAACTCCGCCCGCTCCAGCGGCGACATCATCGGTCGTTCCAACGAGTTCCTGATCTTTGCCGGTGTCGTCTACTTCATCATCAGCTTTTCCGCCTCGCTGCTGGTCAAGCGTCTGCAAAAAAGGTTTGCCGTATGATCTCCATCAAGAACATCAACAAGTGGTATGGCGACTTCCAGGTGCTGACTGATTGCAGCACCGAGGTCAAGAAAGGCGAAGTGATCGTGGTCTGCGGTCCGTCGGGCTCGGGCAAGTCGACCCTGATCAAGTGCGTCAACGCGCTGGAGCCGTTCCAGAAAGGCGACATCGTTGTCGACGGCACCTCGATTGCCGACTCCAAGACCAACCTGCCGAAACTGCGTTCGCGCGTCGGTATGGTGTTCCAGCACTTCGAGCTGTTCCCGCACCTGACCATCACCGAGAACCTGACCATCGCGCAGATCAAGGTGCTGGGCCGCAGCAAGGAAGAGGCGACCAAGAAAGGTCTGCAACTGCTTGATCGCGTCGGTCTGTCGGCGCATGCCCACAAGCACCCGGGGCAACTGTCCGGCGGCCAGCAACAGCGTGTGGCGATTGCCCGCGCGCTGGCGATGGACCCGATCGTCATGCTGTTCGACGAACCGACCTCGGCGCTCGACCCGGAAATGGTCAACGAAGTGCTCGACGTGATGGTGCAACTGGCGCAGGAAGGCATGACCATGATGTGCGTGACCCACGAGATGGGCTTCGCCCGCAAAGTGGCTGACCGCGTGATCTTCATGGACGCCGGCAAGATCATCGAAGACTGCCCGAAAGAGGAGTTCTTCGGCGACATCAGCGCCCGCTCCGAACGCGCGCAGCATTTCCTCGAGAAAATCCTGCAGCACTAAAAGCAACACACTGAACTCTGTGGTGAGGGAGCTTCTGTGGTGAGGGGATTTATCCCCGATGGGCTGCGAAGCGGCCCCAGCATTCCAAAGTCAGACCGCATGCAATGGTTTGACGACTGCTGCGCAGCCGATCGGGGATAAATCCCCTCGCCACAGGTTCCGCGCTCGAACAAACCAGGATGCTGTTAGCCATGCTGGTTGACCCAAGGCAACTGTGATGAAATGCGACCCCAATCTCTATCGCGCAGCGCCGCCATCACTTGCCGTGAAGCCCCGTCTGATTCGCCATCTGTTCCTGCCGCCGCTGATCATCATCCTGATGATCGGACTGGGTTACATCGGCTTCTGGACCAGTGAACATTTCGGCATCCGCAGCCTCAGCGAAAACGGCCAGCGTCAGCTCGAACTGCACGCGCGCACGGTCGAAAGCGAGATCAGCAAATACACCTACCTGCCCAGCCTGCTGGAACTGGAAACCAGTGTCCCGCAACTGCTGGCCGACCCGACCCCGGAACACCGGCAGACGGTCAATGCTTACCTCGAAGGCCTGAACCGGCGCAGCCGCAGTCGGGCCATCTACGTCATGGACACCACCGGCCGCGTGATGGCCACCAGCAACTGGCGCGACGTCGACAGTTACCTCGGTGAAGACTTGTCCTTTCGCGCCTATTTCCAGAAAGCCGTGCGCGGCGAGCCCGGACGTTTCTACGGGATCGGCAGCACCAGCGGCGAGCCCGGTTACTACCTCGCCCATGGCCTGGAAGAACACGGCAAGATCATCGGCGTCGCCGTGGTCAAGGTGCGCCTCGAAGCGCTGGAAGAGCGTTGGCAACGCGCCCGCCTGGAAGCCTTCGTCAGCGACGAGAACGGCATCATCATTCTTTCCAGTGATCCGGCGCGACGCCTCAAGTCCGTAGTACCGCTGAGTGATGAAACCAAAGAAAAACTCGCGCGCAGTCTGCAGTACTACTGGTTCCCGCTCAACGAACTGCAACCGCTGGCCCGCGAAACCCTCGCCGAAGGTGTAGAGAAACTGACTTTCCCGGCCAACAGCGAACTGAGCGCCGATGACGACAGCATCAGCTATCTGGCGCAGACCCGGCCGCTGAGCGACACACCGTGGAATTTCACCCTGCTCACGCCATTGCAGGACTTGCGCCGTGAAGCGATCAACCAAGGCATTCTGGTGGCGGTGGCCTTCGCCCTGGTGGCGTTCCTGCTGATCGCCTGGAACGAACGGCGCAAGGTCATCGCCACCCGCCTCGCCGCTCGCGAAGCCTTGCAGGAAGCCAACAATCAACTGGAGCGTCGGATTACCGAACGCACCGGCGATCTGCGCGCCAGCAACGAACGGCTGAAGAGCCAGATCCGCGAACGGCGCCAGGCCGAGGAAACCCTGCGCCGCGCTCAGGACGAACTGGTGCAGGCCGGCAAACTCGCGGCCATCGGCCAGATGTCGACCAGCATCGCCCACGAACTGAACCAGCCGCTGGCGGCGATGCGCACCCTGTCCGGCAACACCATTCGCTTTCTGGAACGCGGCCAGCTCGACGTCGCCAGCACCAACCTCAAGACCATCAACGACCTGATCGACCGCATGGGCCGGATCACCGCCAGCCTGCGCTCGTTCGCCCGGCGCGGCGACAACGAAGGCCAGGCCAGTCTCGGCAAAGCCGTGGACGCCGCCCTGCAACTGCTCGGCGCACGGGTCGAGAGCATGGCGCTGCAACTGCACCGGCAGTTCAGCGACGTGCAGGTGCAGATCGACCAGACCCGCCTCGAACAGATTCTGGTCAACCTGATCGGCAACGCCCTCGACGCCATGCAGGCGCAACCCGCGCCGCAGCTGTGGCTGGAAGGCGAAGAGTTCAACGGCAAATATCGCCTGCGGGTGCGCGACAACGGCCACGGGGTCGACGCCGAAGCGCGCAAGCATCTGTTCGAGCCGTTCTTCACCACCAAACCCGGCGAACAGGGGCTGGGCCTCGGCCTGACCCTTTCCGCCAGCCTCGCTGCCGCCACCGGCGGGCATCTGGGTGTCGAACACCCGGCCAGCGGTGGCACCACCTTCGTCCTCAGTTTACCGTTGGTAAGCCCTACTCCTGCCGAGCCAATATGAACCACGACCTTAGTGTGCTGATCGTCGAAGACGACCCCCATGTGCTGCTCGGTTGCCAGCAGGCGCTGACCCTGGAAGACATTCCCTGCATTGGCGTCGGCAGTGCCGAAGAAGCGCTGGAGCGGGTCGGCGACAACTTTGCCGGGATCGTCATCAGCGACATTCGCCTGCCCGGCATCGATGGCCTGGAACTGCTGACCCGCCTCAAGGCGCGCGACCGCAGTTTGCCGGTGGTGCTGATCACCGGTCATGGCGATATCTCCATGGCGGTCGGTGCGATGCAGAAAGGCGCTTACGATTTCATGGAGAAACCGTTCTCGCCGGAGCGTCTGGTGGATGTCGCTCGTCGCGCGCTGGAGCAACGCAGCCTCGCCCGCGAAGTCTCCTCGCTGCGTCGGCAACTGGCCGAACGCGACTCCCTCGAAGGCCGGATCATCGGGCGCTCGCCAGCCATGCAGAACCTGCGCGAGCTGATCGCCAACGTCGCCGACACTTCGGCCAACGTATTGATCGAAGGCGAGACCGGCACCGGCAAGGAACTGGTCGCCCGTTGCCTGCACGACTTCAGTCGTCGGCATGCCAAGCAGTTCGTCGCGCTGAACTGCGGCGGCCTGCCGGAAAACCTCTTCGAAAGCGAGATCTTCGGCCACGAGGCCAACGCCTTTACCGGTGCCGGCAAACGGCGCATCGGCAAGATCGAACACGCCGACGGCGGCACGCTGTTCCTCGATGAAGTGGAAAGCATGCCCCTGCCGTTGCAGATCAAATTGCTGCGCGTGTTGCAGGAACGCACCCTCGAACGCCTCGGCTCGAACCAGAGCGTGGCGGTGGATTGCCGGGTGATTGCCGCGACCAAATCCGACCTCGACGAAGCGAGCAAGGCTGGCGAGTTTCGCAGCGACTTGTACTACCGCCTCAACGTGGTGACGCTGGAACTGCCGCCGCTGCGCGAACGCCGTGAAGACATCCTGCAACTGTTCGAACACTTCACCCAGCAGTCGGCGCTGCGTTTCGACCGCGCCCTGCCGGAGCTGGACAACCAGACCCTGTCGAACCTGATGAGCCACGACTGGCCGGGCAACGTGCGCGAACTGCGCAACGTCGCCGAGCGTTTTGCCCTCGGCCTGCCGGCGTTCAAGAAGTCCGGCGCCAGCAGCGGCGGTCAAGGTCTGGCGTTCGCCGAAGCAGTCGAAGCCTTCGAGCGCAACCTGCTCAACGATGCCTTGCAACGCAGCGGCGGCAACCTGACCCAGGCCAGTCTCGAGTTGGGCATGGCCAAGACCACGCTGTTCGATAAAGTGAAAAAGTACGGGTTGAGCCACTGATGGATCTGATACTCAAAGCGGCACTTGGCGCGGCAGTGGTGGTGATTCTCGCCGCGCTGTCGAAGACCCGAAACTATTACATCGCCGGACTGGTGCCGCTGTTTCCGACCTTCGCGCTGATCGCCCACTACATCGTCGGCAACAGCCGTTCGATCGATGACCTGAAGGCGACCATCGTGTTCGGCATGTGGTCGATAATTCCGTACTTCATCTATCTGGCGACCCTGTACGTGATGGTTGACCGCATGCGCCTGGAGGCGTCGCTCGCCGTGGCCGTTGTCGCGTGGTTGATCGCCGCCACCGTGCTGGTCTCGGTGTGGGTGCGCCTGCACGCCTGAGGCAATGGCTGGCCCGGCCCTTGCATTTACCCGCAAAAGCCCTGCCCGGCTGGTGCTCATGCTCGATGAGGCCGGTGTCTGGCAGGGTCTGCCAAGGGTAAATAGCGACCTTGAATATTTTAGATCTCGACCACAGCCTGACCGCTCAGGCGCCGATTGCGCGACTGCTCGACAGTGGCCGCGCCAGACGCCTGGACCTGCTCGACCTCGGCCCGAAACTCCGGCTCTGGTCCAGCGAACGCACCTGGCGACGCTTCGCCGAACGCTTGCAGCAGCGGCCGCGGCACACCGGCCCGGCGCCGGAAATCTTCTTCGTCGGCTCCGGTGACTATCACCACCTGACCCCGGCGTTTCTTACCGATCTGCCAAGCCCCGTCAGCCTGATCCATTTCGACAATCACCCCGACTGGGTGCGGTTTGCGCCGCGTCGGCATTGCGGTTCCTGGGTCAATCAGGCGCTGAAACTGCCGAACATTCGCCGCATCGTGACCCTCGGCCCGTGCAGCGATGATCTGCAAAACCCGCAACTGAAGGGTGGCAACCTCACGGCCCTCAAACGCGGGGTTCTGCAGCTGTTTCCGTGGCAGCACGCGCCTTCCAAAGTCTGGGGGCGGATCGGTGACGGCGCCGGGCATGAGCAACAGGAAAACATGCTGCACTGGCACAACCTGTCGCAAGTGGACTGGACCCTGTTCCTCGACAAAATGATCGCCAGCCTGCCGACCGATGCGGTGTGGATCACCATCGACAAGGACGTGCTCGCCAGCGAAGACGCCGCCACCAACTGGGATCAGGGCGGCATGCGCCTGAACCATATGCTCCAGGCCCTGCGCGCGCTGGCGGCGAGCAAGCGGATCATCGGCATCGACATCTGCGGCGAGTACGCCCGTCCGGCCTTCAGCAACGTATTCAAACGCTGGGAGGCGAAGACCGATCAGCCGCCGGCCGAACGCTGGAGCGAGGCCGATATCCTGCGCAACTCCACCACCAATCAAGCCTTGATCGACCTGTTCGAGGAACTGTATCCATGACTTTCACCGTGATCGTGCTGGTGGCCCTGTCCATTGTTCTGGATGTGCTCGGCCAGCTGTGTTTCAAACTGGGCCTCGATCGCTTGCCGGAGCTGGAGGGTGGTTTTCGGCTTCAGGTGTTCTGGGGCCAGGTGTTCAACGCGCCGCTGCTGTGGGCCGGGATCGGCGCTTATGCAATCGAGTTTTTCGTCTGGCTCGGCGCCCTGTCGCGGGCGCCGTTGAGTCTGTTGTTTCCGGCAGCCGCGCTGGCCTATTGCGGCGTGGTGCTGGCGGGCAAACTGGTGCTCGGTGAAACCGTCAGTCGGCGGCGCTGGCTGGGCACGCTGGTGATTACGGCGGGCGTGATGCTCGTGTGTGCCGGCCATGTCTGACGCGCACCTGGAACTGCAAAGGAACGACGCAATGCATTGGCTACACGGGCGCGTGGGCACCATCGTGCTCTGGGCGCTGTTGATCATTCTGGAAAGTGGCGGGCAGATCGCGAGCAAGGTCGGTGGCGATCAGTTGGGCCAGATGGACTTCAGCCTGCAATGGCTGCAAGGCATCGTCATGACGCCCGGGGTGTGGGTCGCGGTTGGCTGCTACATCGGCGCGTTTTTCGTCTGGATGCTGATTCTGCGACGCAGCAGTCTGTCGCTGGCGTTTCCCCTGAGTTCGCTGGTATTTGTCGGCGTGCTGCTGGGGTCGTGGCTGGGGCTGGGCGAGCAGATCAGTCTGCTGCACTGGCTCGGCGTGGCGGTGATCATGGGCGGGATAGCCTTGCTCGCCGAGGGCGAAGAGCACTGAAATCCCCCGGTAGGAGCTGCCGCAGGCTCGGGCCGCGATCGGACGATCTTTGCTTTTCAAGATCAAAAGATCGCAGCCTGCGGCAGCTCCTGCACAAATCGGTCAGGCGTCAGGCTTTTGGTGGTTCAGCAGGAAGCCCAAACCGTGCGCCAGCGGAATATCCTTCACCCCCGCCTCCTGCTGTTGCCGGGCGATCTGCCGGTGATAGGCCTTGATCTGAGTCCAGTGCATTTTCGGCCGGTAGTGGTGCTCGGCGTGATAGCCGTTGTTCATCCACAACAGATTGTACAGCGGGCTGTAGGCACTCACGCCCCAGGCAATCGGCAAGTCCGGGTTGCCGCCAAAATGCTCGTAGTAACCGTTGAGCGATGACAGCGCCTGGCCCAGATACCAGAACGGCAACAACACCAGCACCGCCTGCCAGTCATACACCGCCAGCAGCAGATAAAACGCTACCGTCACATAGATCTCGACCTGAACCCAACGCGCATCCTTCGGGCGTTTGCGGCGCATTTCGTTGTAGATCGGCTTGGGATCGTCGCGAAAAAAACTCAGGAAGGTGTAGGCCCAGGGATTCTCCGGCTGACCGTTCTTGCCGCGCAGATAGATCGACAGCGGATCAATGGTCTTGCCGTCCGGCCCCGGCAGGTCCGAATTGCCCCGGTGATGGCGGTTGTGGATATCGCGATAGAGGGTTTGCGAAAAACCAATGGTCACCGACAACAGCAGATCGAACGCCCGGTTCAGCCACGCCGGGGTGAAGTAGGCGTTGTGAATCTGGTTGTGGGAAATGCTGTTGATGCTCCACGACAGGCTGATCGCATAGCCCAGCGCCAGCGGCACAAAGGCCCACCAGGACAGATCGTGAAAGGCCGCAACCAGCCACAGGACGAAAGCGAAATGGGCCAGGCCCAAAGCGACGGGGATCAGGTCCCACAATGAATGAGCCAGCAGACGGTAAGCAGGGCGAGCCATGAAGGACATCCTGAAGGAATGGATTCGACATGGCTGTCTGCAAACCGCAGACCAATTTGCCCGCGCGCGTAATCAGTCGAACTTGTAGGCGATGGCCGCCTGCACTTCGCCCTGATTGGTATCGCCCACCGCTTTGACGATGCTGCTGTCCGCCGCCGAGCGAGTCAGGTGAATCCAGCTCGCGCTGGTGACCAGCGACCAGTGTGGCGCCAGAGGGAACTCGAAGCTCTGGGTCAGCGCCACGTTCTGCAAACCGCCGCCGGCGTTGTAAGCGCGGATGCCCGAGGCCTGCGCCTCGCGATCACTGACACCGAAGAAGGTCTGGGTGCCCTGCGCATCGGAAAAATGCGCGGTCAGGTTGCTGCTGCCGATCACCCCGCCGCCCAGTGGATAGCCAATTTCACCGCCCACTTTGCCAAACACGCCGCCCTGCCCGCTGCCACCGCCGACGGCCTGGCCAACGAAGGCGAATACGCGCCAGAAATCGGCCGGAGCGTATTGCACGAAGCCGCCAGCCTCGGCCATGTCGGGCACATCACGCAGGCCGCGCAACTCGCCGTTGGCGGTGCGCCCGGAGAGGTAATTGATGTACGGCCCGGCGCTGAAGCCGTTGCTTTTCAAGGCGCTCCAGGTCAGGCCGTCGTCGGTGCCGAGGCTGACATCGCCCCAGTCCAGATCGAGATACGGTATCGGCCGGGTTTCGTAACGGCTGCCGGTGGGATCATGAGGTTGGTAACTCAGTCCCAGGCCGGCTTCGCCGGTGATGCCATCCGCCAGCGCAGCCCCGGAAAAGCAGGCCAGTGCGGTCATTAACGCCAGTGTATTCCTCTGCATGAGGCCATTCCTTTTCTGAACTTGCGCGCATCAACCCCCGGATAGAGCCCTCGGCGCAAGCACTCATGTTGTTTGTAGCAAGCTACAAAAATTGTAGCTCCACTTCACGAAAACCGTGCGTAGGCCCCGCCATTACGGGGTTTTGCAGATTTGGCACAGTCCCTGCTCCCACCCTTGCCAGGCGCAGACCGCGCACCCTGACAACTGCCTCGACCCAACAGGTACTGCAGATGATTGACTGGCATATCGTGTGTGATTTCGACGGGACGATCACCCGTACCGACGTAATCGACAGCATCCTTGAACGCTTCGCCGACCCGAGCTGGGAAGCCATCGAAAACGAATGGCTGGAGGGCAAGATCGGTTCCCGTGAATGCCTCAGCCGTCAGCTGGCGCTGATCAAGGCCACGCCTGCGCAACTGCTCGAATTCTTCGACAGCATCGACATCGATCCGGACTTCCCCGACTTCGTCGACCACGTGATCGGCCTCGGCGCTTCGCTGGAAGTGGTCAGCGACGGCATCGAACAAGGCATCGCGCGGATTCTGGCGCGCAACTACGTGACGCTGCTGCCGATCCTCGCCAACCGCCTGCGCCAGATCGATCACGACAAATGGCGCATCGACTTTCCCTACGCCAGTGACGCCTGCCGCGCGGCCTCCGGCAACTGCAAATGCAAATCCACCCCCAGCAGCAAACGCGTGCTGGTGATCGGTGACGGCCAGTCCGACATGTGCGTGGCGTCCACCGCCGATTTCGTCTTCGCCAAGGACCGCCTGGCCGAGCACTGCGAGCGCAACGGCATCGCCTACGCGCGCTTCGACAGCTTCGCCGAACTGCCGCAACTGCTGGCCCGCCTGCCTCTGGCCCCGGCCGCCAACGCCGTCAATTTCAGCACCGAATCCACTTCTGAAGCACAGGAAACCCTGCACCATGTCTGATATCCGCATTGCGACAGCCGAAGACAAAGTCCTTCTGGAAAAAGAAGCCAAATACTGCTCCTACGGCGACACCGTTCACTACATCGAACCGCCGCGCATCTTCAGCCGCTGCGAAGGCTCCTACGTCTGGGACACCGAAGATCAGGCCTACCTCGACCTGCAAATGTGGTACTCGGCGGTCAACTTCGGTTACGCCAACCCGCGGCTGAACAATGCGCTCAAGCAACAGATCGACACCCTGCCGCAGATCGCCAGTCAGTACCTGCACAAAGGCAAGATCGAGCTCTCGGAAATGATCGCGGTCGATGCCAAGAACAAGTTCGGCCTCGACGGTCGGGTGCACTTCAACGTCGGCGGTTCGCAGTCGATCGAGGACTCGCTGAAGGTCGTGCGCAACGCCACCAACGGCAAGAGCCTGATGTTCGCCTTCGAGGGCGGTTACCACGGGCGCACCCTCGGCGCGTCGTCGATCACCTCCAGCTACCGCTATCGCCGCCGCTACGGTCACTTCGGTGAGCGTGCGCAGTTCATCCCGTTCCCGTATCACTTCCGCGGCCCGAAAGGCATGACCAAGGAAGAGTACGGCAGCCACTGCGTGCAGCAATTCGCGCGGTTGTTCGAGACCGAATACAACGGCGTCTGGGACCCGAAAGTCGGCCAGAGTGAATACGCCGCGTTCTACGTCGAGCCGATCCAGGGCACCGGTGGCTACGTGATCCCGCCGATGAACTTCTACAGCGAACTCAAGCACGTGCTGGATCAACACGGCATCCTGATGGTGGTCGACGAAATCCAGATGGGTTTCTATCGCACCGGCAAGCTGTGGTCGATCGAACACTTTGACGTCAAACCCGACGTGATCGTCTTCGGCAAGGCGCTGACCAATGGCCTCAATCCGCTGGGCGGCATCTGGGCCCGCGAAGAGCTGATCAACCCGAAAGTCTTCCCGCCAGGCTCGACCCACTCCACCTTCGCCTCCAACCCGCTGGGCACTGCCGTGGGTCTGGAAATGTTCAAGATGACCAGCGAAGTCGATTACGGCGCAATGGTCATGGCCAAGGGCAAATACTTCCTCGAAGGCCTGCAGGATCTGAAAAAACGCTACCCGATCATTGGCGATGTCGACGGTCTGGGCCTGGCGCTGCGTTGCGAGATCTGCACCGAGGACGGCTTCACCCCGGACAAGGCCACTCTGGATTACATGGTCGAAGAAGGCATGAAGGGCGACATCGAAATCGACGGTCGTCGCCTCGGTCTGATCCTCGACGTGGGCGGCTACTACAAGAACGTCATCACCCTGGCACCGTCGCTGGAAATCAGCTATCCGGAAATCGACCTGGGCCTGGCCCTGCTCGACCGCCTGCTGCATCGGGCGATGAAACGATGATCGACGCAGAGATCGATATGGGCGAAGGCAACGCCGGTTTCGTTCTCGGCGACGGGGAGGTCGCGGTGCTGTTGATCCACGGCCTCACCGGCACCCCGACGGAGTTGCGTCGGGTGGCCGTGGGCCTGGCGAAAGCCGGGCACACGGTCTATGTGCCGACCCTGGCCGGGCACTGCGGCGGCAATGCCGACCTGCAAGCCACCGGCTGGCGCGACTGGTACGAAAGCGCACGCAACACCTTCGTCGGTGTACGCCGCAAACACCACAAGGTGTATGTCGGTGGTTTGTCCATGGGCGCGGTGTTGTCGATGTACCTGGCCGCCGAACACCCGGGACAGATCGAGGGTTTGCTGCTGTATTCGACCACCCTGCGCTACGACGGCTGGAGCATCAACAAACTGGCGTTCCTCACCCCGTTGCTGATGAAAATCCCGTTCGGCGTGCACCTGTGCAGTTTCGAAGAAAAGCCGCCTTACGGCATCAAGAACGAGCGCCTGCGGGCCATCGTCGAACGCCAGATGAAAGAAGGTCAGAGCAGTCAGGCCGGGTTGCTGACCATGGAAGGCGTCACGGTGCGCGAACTGCACCGGCTCAACGCCGTGGTGAAAAAACGCATGCCGTCGATCACTACGCCGGCGCTGGTGCTGCACTCCATCGAGGACGACATCACTAGCCGCTGGAATGCCGATTACGTCGAACGCAAGCTTGGCGGACCGGTGACCAAAGTGTTGCTCGACGACTGCTATCACATGATCACGGTCGACCTGCAGTACCGCCGTGTCGTGGAGTTGAGCATCGACTTCATACAGCGACGTTTCATGCAGCAGATCAGCAGCCCCGTTGCGCCGCTGGAGTACCGGCAACTGGCTTGAGCAGTTGCCGGCAGACATCCTGCGACACAGGCCGAACACCACGACTCGCCGACATAAGGAAACGACGTGATCACCGCTCAAGCCTTCTCAACGATCGAAGCGATCGACCGCTGCGCCTGGAATGACTGCTTCGTCGATGAGCTGGAGGACTGGGATTACTACCGCGCCGTTGAACGCGCCGGCATTGACGGCTTTCACTGGCGCTACCTGACGCTGCACGAGGACGGCCGCCTGATCGCGGCCACCGTGGCGTTCATCACGGCCTACTCACTCGATACCACGCTGCAGGGCGCGGGCAAACGCGTCAGTCAATGGCTGCGCCGACATCTGCCACGGCTGTTCGACATCCGTCTGTACGCCCTCGGCTCGCCGGTGGCGGAGCAGTGCCATGTCGGCACGGCTTCGCACATTGGGGCGACGCACCGCCCGTCACTGCTCCGTAAGTTGCTGGAGCTGGCAAGACAGGATGCCGAACACGCCGGGATCGGCCTGTTCGCGGTGAAGGATGCCTCGCACCGCGATCCACAGTGGCTGGAGGTCTGTCAGCAGGCCGGCCTGCAAAGCATGCCCGGGTTGCCCGGTGCCGAACTGCCGATCAGCTTCGCCTCGGTGGACGCTTATCTGGGTAGCCTGGGGAAATCCACGCGCAAGGATCTGCGCCGAATCTTGCGCAACCAGGGGCCGCGTACGGAATGGCGACGCTCGGTGCACGACTTGCTGCCGCGCATGATGGAACTCTACGAAGCCACCCTCGCCCGCAGCGATCTGGCCTTCGAATGCCTGCCTGCGGCGTACTTTCGCGAAGTCCTCAATCACCTCGATAATCGATCGGCGTGCGTGCTCTATTGGGTCGGCGACGAACTGGTGGCGTTCAATCTGGTATTGCTCGACGAGCAGCGGTTGGTCGACAAGTTTTTTGCCCACGATCTGGCCCGCACGCGGCAGTACAATCTTTACACCCGTAGCTGGCTGGAAAATGTCGACTACTGTATTGAGCACAAACTGGCGATCTATGTGTGCGGGCAGGCCGGCTATGCCAGTAAGCTGCGTCTGGGCTGCTCGTTTGTCGGTAACACCGTGTTCTTCCGCCATCGCAATCCGCTGTTCGACCAACTGTTGCGTCTGGTGAAAATATTCGTCCGCCCGGATCGCAGCGATCCGGCCCTGGCAGCTGCAATAAGCGAAATCCAATGATCAATGACCGACGCGCCACGCCCCGACCTTTCGCCCTTTCCGGCTGGAGCCTGCAACGCAAACTGGTGTTGGCCTTCTGGCTGGTCAGCGTGATTCCGACCATGATTGCTGCGGAACTGGCGGCCACCACGCTGTCGCAGATCTTCGACAGCAACGTGCGCATCTGGCTGCAGGAATCGTCGAAGATCGTCGAGGACGAAATCAGCGAAATCCTGCGCGACAACGCCCGCGCCGCTCAGCTGTTTCTGCGTTACACGCGCCCTCCCACCGATCGTCAATCGGCCAAGCACAACAAGCTGACCGCCGACGTCGCCGACTCCATGGGCATCGACGTCGTGGCGCTGGTACGCAACAGCGATCACAAAGTGGTGTACAGCACCGCCGCCGACGACATCGTCAGCCAGATCAGCACCGCCCCGAAAGCGGTACTGCAAACCCTGCAGGTGGGCGGTGTGGCCACCGGCACGGTGATTTCGACGTTCGAGACCGAACAGAGCGGCATCGAATACAAATTGATCATCGGCACTTATCTGGACGACAGCTTCCTCACCAGTGTTGCCGACGTGCATTCGCTTGATCTGCGCCTTTACCTGGCCAAGGGCGATGACTTCTCGGAGATCTTCTCGACCCAGCGCTTTGAGGATCACCCCTTGCAAGTGCCGAAAGGAATTGAACAGAACCTGCGCGAAAGCAAGCGGCCGTTCGAGCAATTCACCAACCGCTACAGCGGCATCTACCGGCCGATCTTCAACGAAAACGGCCAGCTGCAAGGGGTGATTTTCAGCGGACTGCTGCGCCACACCAGCCTGGTCGGCCTGGTCAATCAGAGCAACCTGTTCATCCTGATTTTCCTGCTCAGTTCGGCGGCGTCGCTGGCGGTTGGCTGGCTGGTCTCGCAACGTCTGACCAAGCCGTTGCGCGGTCTGGCCAGAGGCGTACAAGCGGTGATTGCCGGCGACTATCATCAGCGCCTGAGCGTGAATGGCGGCGACGAACTGGCAGAACTGAGCAGCACGTTCAACCACATGAGCGAACGTCTGGAGGAGTTGCAGCATCTGGAGTCGCAACTGCGCCGCCGTGATCGCCTGCACGCGCTGGGCGAAGTCGCCATGGGTCTGGCCCATGAAATCCGCAATCCGCTGGGCATCATCAAAACCGCCACGCAACTGCTGCACCGCCGTGCCGACCTGCCGGAAACCGACAGGCGACATCTGGAATACGTGGTCAAGGAAGTCAGCCGGATCAACGATCTGATCACCGAGTTTCTCGACTTCGCCAAACCCAGCGCGCCGATCCGCGCCACCCAGTCAGCGCGCGCCCTGGTCGACGAACTGGCCGGTTTTTGCGAGCCGGAGCTGGCCAGCCACAACATTGATCTGCACATCGACGATCAGGCGCCGGGGGCGACGATCTACGCCGATGCCAAGCAACTCAAACAGGCCGGCCTGAACCTGATCGTCAACGCCATCGACGCGATGCCTGATGGCGGCCGACTGACCCTGAGCATCGCCAGCGACGCCAAATACACCATCGTCAGCGTGGCGGACACCGGTCAAGGGATAGAAGCCGACATGCTGGAGCGCATCTTCACCCCGTTCGTCACCACCAAGGCCTCGGGCACCGGGCTGGGCCTGGCCAAAGTGTTTTCGGTCATGGAAAACCATAACGGGCGCGTAGAATGTGTCAGCGAAAAAGATGCCGGCGCGACCTTCAGCCTGTACATTCCGGCCAATGGCGAGGACTTCGACGAGAGCGACGATGACGCATAACATTCTGGTGGTGGACGACGAACCGAAACTCTGCGATCTGCTGGCCTCGGCCCTCGGGCAGAACGGCATCAGCGTGTTCACCGCCGGCAATGGCCTGCACGCACTCAAGGTGCTGGAAAGCGAAGACATCGATCTGCTGATCAGCGACTGGCGCATGCCCGGCATGGACGGTCCGCATTTGCTGGCAGAGGTGAAGAATCGCTATCCACAGTTGCCGGTCATCGTCATGACCGCCTACAGCACGGTGAAAAATGCGGTGGAATCAATGCGCAATGGCGCATTTGATTACATCGCCAAACCGTTCGACATCGACGAGCTGGACATCACCGTCAGCAAAGCCCTGCAATTTCGCGACATCCTCAAAGACAACCAGCGCATGCGCGCCGAGCTCGACGAGCATCAGCAGATCGACAGCCTGATCGGTGACAGCCCGAGTTTTCGCAACGTGCTGCAAGCGGTGGACTCGGTACGCGAAAGCGCCGCGACGGTGCTGCTCAGCGGCGAAAGCGGCACCGGCAAGGAGATGGTCGCCCGGGCCATCCACAAGCATGGCAACCGCGCCGACAAGCCGTTCGTGGCGGTGAACTGCGCGGCCATCCCCGAGGGGCTGCTGGAAAGCGAAATGTTCGGCCACCGCAAAGGCGCGTTCACCGGCGCCGTGGCCGATCGCATCGGGCGCTTTCAGCAGGCCGACAAAGGCACATTGTTTCTTGATGAAATCGGTGAAATGCCGCTGGCACTGCAGGCCAAGATCCTCCGCGCCCTGCAGGAGCGGGTGATCGAGCCGGTGGGCGATACCAAGGAACGCAAAGTCGATGTGCGGGTGATCGCCGCCACCAACAAAGACCTGTTGCAAGCGGTGGCCAACAAGGAGTTTCGCGAAGATCTCTACTACCGCCTCAACGTGTTTCCGATCCCGCTGCCAGCGCTGCGCGATCGGGTCGAGGACATCGCCCCGCTGGCCCGGCATTTTGCCCACACCCTGGGCGCCGCGGCCGGCAAACGCATCAGCGGTTTCAGCGCGCAAGCCTTGCAGGCGATGACCCGCTATTCATGGCCAGGCAACATCCGTGAACTGCAGAACTGCGTGGAGCGCGCGACCATCGTCGCCTCCGCCAACATCATCGAGGAGCAGGATCTGCCGGCCTACCTGTTCGCCGCGCAAGCCTCGGACAGCAGCGGCCCGCTGAGCGAAATCAACGGCGTGCCGGCGGATCTGGACGCAGCACTCGCCGAAGTCGAGAAGGCCTACATTCTTGCGGCCCTGCAACAGAGCAACGGCGTGCAGGCCGCCGCCGCGCAGTTGATCGGCATCTCCGAACGCAGCTTCTGGTATCGCCTGAAGAAACTCGGGATCCACGTCGACAAGATCGTGCGTTAAGAGCGCTGGCTCAATTGACCGTGCCGCCTTTGGTTTCACTCATGATCTGCCGAATCGCCCCGACAAAGGTGTCCACCGGTTGCCCGCCCGTCACCGCGTACTGACCGTTGAACACCACGGTCGGCACCGAACTCACGCCGCGTTGCAGCCACAACTGCTCTTCTGCACGCACCTCATCGGCAAACTCGTCGGAGGCCAGAATCGCCTGCGCACGCTGCCGATCCAGGCCCACGCTTTCGGCAATCTGCGCCAGTTGCGCGTGATCGGACGGATTACCGCCATCCGTGAAATACGCCTTGAACAGCGCCTCTTTCAACTTCAACTGCAAACCTTCAAGACCCGCCCAATGCAGCAGCCGATGAGCATCGAAGGTGTTGTAGATGCGGCTGTTGCCATCGGTGCGAAAGGCAAATCCGACCTCGGCGCCACGGGCACGAATCGCCTCGCGGTTCTTCTGTGACTGTTCCGGGGTCGAGCCGTATTTCTCGCCGATGTGCTCGGTGATGTTCTGCCCGTCCGGGCCCATCTTCGGGTTCAGTTCGAACGGCTGGAAATGAATCTCGGCCTGCACTTCATCGCGCAGAACCTCCAGGGCTTGCAGCAGGCTATTGAGGCCGACGACGCACCACGGGCAGGAAACGTCGCTGACAAAATCGATTTTCAAAGCTGAACTCATCACACACCTCGCGGGCGGAAATCGTGCGGGAAAGTTTGCACGATACACCTGCCTGCTCTTGCGATGACAGTGATGGCCCCTTCGCGAGCAAGCCCGCTCCCACATTCGGAATACGGTTCCCCTTGTGGGAGCGGGCCCCTTCGAGCAAGCCCGGCCCCACATTCGGAATACGGTTGCCCTTGTGGGAGCGGGCCCCTTTGAGCAAGCCCGGCCCCACATTTGGAATACGGTTGCCCTTGTGGGAGCGGGCTTGCTCGCGAAGAGGCCCGAATCAACACCGCCAAAACCTCGCCTACAGCAGGTTGCCGCTTGCCACCGGCTCGATCTGCGCCCAGTGCGACGTGTCCTCACGGTGCTGTTGCAAATACGGCAACACCGCCGCCAGCAACGGCGCCTTGAACGCCTCTTGAAAACGATGGGCCAGCCCCGGAATCAGCTTAAGCTGACTGCCACGGATATGCGCCGCCAGATGTACGCCGTGCATCACCGGCAACAACGGATCGGCCGTGCCGTGTACCACCAGGGTCGGCACCCGCAGTTGATTGAGCAAGGTGACACGGCTCGGCTCGGCAAGGATCGCCATGATCTGCCGCTTCACCCCTTCAGGGTTGAACGCCCGGTCGTAGGCCACTGCAGCCTGATGCAGCAACGCCTGCCGATCATCAGTGACTGACGGGCTGCCGAGCGCCGCCAGCAGATCGGCCTGCTGCTCCAGTGCCACCTCGCGATTCGGCGCGCCGCGCCGCGCCAGCAGTTGCACCAGCGCCGCACTCGGCGCCGGCAATCCTTCGGCGCCGGAACTGGTCATGATCAGCGTCAGACTCTCCACCCGCTGCGGCGCCATCGCCGCCAGGTGCTGGGCGATCATCCCGCCCATGCTCGCGCCCAGTACGTGAAACTGGTCGACGTGCAGCGCGTCCATCAAGCCCAGCGCATCGTCGGCCATGTCGGTCAGCGAGTAAGGCGCCGACACCGGCAAGCCGAGCTTGTAGCGCAGCACTTCAAAGGTCAGGTTGGCCTCGGCGGGCGCTTGACGCCAGGTCGACAGACCGACATCGCGATTGTCATACCGAATCACCCGAAAACCCTGCTGACACAGCGCAACCACCACTTCGTCGGGCCAGTGGATCAACTGACCACCCAGGCCCATGACCAGCAACAGCGCCGGATCCGAGGCACGGCCGATGCTCTGGTACGCCAGGCTCACCTGTGCCAGATCGACCCGTTGGGTCGGTACATTGACGTCGCAACGCGAAGCCGCCATCGACGGCAGGCCGAACAACAGCGCGGCCAACAAAAGAAATAAACGCATGAAGAAACACCGAAACGCAGAACCCCAGTAGAGCGCGAGTCTGATGAAGTTTGTTCAAGCGCGCTGCCACAGTTGCGTGACAGTTTGATGAAGTTTGCCGAGTGGTCATGCGCCACGAGCCGTGACGTTCGTCGCGCCTGTCATTTCTGTCGGTGGTACGCAGCAGGACGTCGGTCAGACCTGTTCACCTTGACCGCATGAGGGTGTGGCTGAACGCCTGACCGGGACACCCTCTGAAACGAATGCCCGCGCCAGCGATAAATATGTACCGCAAGGCCCTGTCACAGCTCGCCTCTAATGGGCATGACCAGCGGAATCACCCGGTGGTCATGCCTTTTGGAGCCCCGGCGCATGTTCGATGCCCTTTCCCCTGTAACGGTCGACTTCGGCCTTGATCCGCCACTGCGGCCAACCCCTGACCAAAACCTCTGTCTTCTGGCGACGACGCGCTTGAACGCCTGTCACCAGCAATGGCTCGACCTCATGGCGCAGCATCACGGGTTGCCCGACAGCGGCTGGTGGAGCGCTCGTGCGCGCGGTACTGCGCTGTCACGGCGCGATCATGCCGCAAGCCTGTACCGCCGGCATTTCGAAGCGGCCTGTGAGCTGGCGATTGCCGAAGGCCGGCTCAGCCGTTCACAACAACCCCGGCTGGCGCAGTTGCTGACGCCATCGAACAAAATCGCGGCGGATCTGCGGGTCGCGCAACCGGTGCTCAACCGTGTCGGTGGCAACCGTGTGCGCCTGCACGGTGCCCTGATGATCCGTCTCGAGGACGCGGTGTATCTGCTTTATATACCTGCCCAGGCACAACCGCTGATCCGCTTCGAAGATCAGGCCGGGCTTGAGCACTGGCTGATTGAGCAGTACCCGCATCCGGTGCTTGGCACTTCGCTGGACTTCATCGAATTCGGCCACGAACCGTTCACCCGCGGGCTTGAGCCGCTGATGTCCGGCTCGGCAAGCAGCGTCGGTAGCTGGATCGAGGTGGGCAGGCTTTTCCCCGCGGCGCCAGCCCTGCCCGATAGCTCCGGGCAGAATGCCGACGAGGTTGCACCGTTCGGTTTGCTGGTCGCCGACATTCCTCTGGACCTGCGGCGGCAGGCACTGGCTGTTGAACACCTGGCGCTCGATCGTCTGTTTGGCGAGTCCGATCTGCACGCCCCGCAGCGTCAGCAACTGGCCGGTGCTTTCGATGCCTTTGGCCAGGCCCGGCAAGCCAGCCACGATGCGGCGTCGGCGCTGCTCGACAGCCGGGATCCGCTGACGATGCTCGAACTGCGCCGCCACGCGAACGTCCATTACACCGCCCTGTTGCAGGCCCGGATCGCGGGGCTGCGCGCCGAAGTCGAATGGCAACGGGCACTGGAACAACTGACGGCGCAGGAGCATCGGCAGCTCATCACACTGCTGGACGCACCGGGGCACAACCTGCCGGCATCCGAAGGGGTGATCGCGCGCGTGTCGTTGTCGGCGACAGACCAGGGCCTCACCCGGGTCGAAGACCTGCCCGGCGTACTGATCATCGCGGCGCCTTCAGCGCTGGCGCCGGACTCCACAGACAGTCTGCTGCTTTACTGGCCCGGGCAGTGCGGTGGACTGCAACGCTTCACCTCGCGTCAGGCGCTGGAGCAAAAGCTGTTCAAGCGCTCGCCGTACGACCGTGAACTGGCCCTGCACCTGACGCCACTGTCCGGCGATGCCCTGACCTGGTCCCTGGATCAGCAGCTCTATCAGTGCGAACAACAGGCCGCGACCATCATCCGCGATCACCCGCTGCCCACGCATGCCGAGACGCGCAAAGCCGCGATGGAACAGCTGTGTGAACAGCATCTGTCACGCTTGACCGTCGCGCTGGCGCAAGCCCGCGCACGGGCGTTTGCCGAGCGTCAGGAGCAAGACCAGAGCGCTGCGCTGGCCGGCAACCTGCCCGCATGGTTCAACACACTCGACGACGACAGGCGTACACGGCTCAAGGCGCTGATCAATCGCTATCTCGCAGCAATGCGACACGCTCATGCGCTGCTCGAACGAGAACTGCCACCGCGTCAGACCTTCGCCGATAAACGCATCGACGCGCGCTTGCGCCACGACTTTGCACTGGTGAAAAGCGCGCGTGTGAGCCTTGATCTGCCCGACTCCACCTCCTGGCAAAAAACCCTGATCGAGGGCGCCGCGCCCGGCACGCCGCAACGCAGTGTCCTCACCGCCAGCGCCGGGCGCAGTGATCTCAGCCTGGAACAACTGGCCCAGAACAACATCGACCAGGACATGTGGTGGCGACTGTCGTTCATGCAAGTCAAGGTCAGTGCCGAGGACGAAGGTGATCGGCAGCGTGTCGAGGCGGGCATCAACCCGGTCTATCTGCGTCAGCTGGTGACGCAACTGGATCTGGCCGGACGCTACGAAATCCTGATTCGCCAGGCGTTTTTCGGCACGCCGACAGAACCCGCGTTCACCCAAGCCTGGCGCCGCGAATGCCTGAGCGAGCCGTGGCGCCTGATGCTCGAACTGCAGGGTGAGTTCGCCTTGCTGCAGCAGCACATCGACAGCGCCGGCCATGCCGTGCTGAAAATCGCCATCGGCGCGACAACGGCTCAGGCCTATGCCGTCGACGGCAAGCGCATCGCGTTGCTGCCGGTACACCTGACGGTCGGCGGTACGGACACCGCACATCAGGGACCGAGCACACTCGCCGGGGTCACCTTCATCGTCGAGCAGGTCAGTGGCCTGACCCTGCTGTACCTGCCCGACAGCAGCGACGCGATCTTCCTGCGGCAGTACGCAACACTCGAGCAGGCGCGTCTGGATCTGTTCCGGCGCTGCGTTGACCGCAACATGGTCAACTACTTGGCCGGGCGTGCCCTGAGCGGCGATTTCGCCAGCCATGTCAGCCGGATCAATGAAGCGCAACTACGCAACTTCGATGCCCTGATCGGCGTCGGCATGGCCTGGCCGGCGACCACTTCGCTGGCCAGTCATCTGCTGAACGTACACATGGGCCGCTTGCTGGAAGCTCATCGCGACAGTTCGCGCTCCAACGATGCGTTGTATCTGGAACATTGCGCACTGAAGTCCGGCGCCCTGTTCAACTATCTGAAAATGGCCATCGGCATGCTGCCGTTCGTGGGCACAGCGGTGGCGTTGTATGACGCTTGGCAAAGCGCCAACCTCGCCGTGGCGGCGTTCTTGCGCGGTGAACTCGGCCACGGTCTGGCGGAAGTGGAAGCGGTTCTGTTGTCATTGATCGACGCCGCTATGGACGTGCTTCCGGGCACTGTCAGCGCGCCCGCCGCCGCACGCCTGGCAACCCGGCAGCGGCAACAGGCGACACTGGGCAGGTCCGCCGCACTGCGCACGTCCTGGCAATGGTCCCGCCAGGCGCTCGACCGTTTCAAGGGCTACGAATACGAACACGACATTTCCCTGGCCGGCCTGAGTCCGGCGACCGAAGGCGTTTACCGCAATGTCTACCGCCATGCCGAGGGTGACTTCATCCTGCGGCTGGGCCGCGTCTATCGCGTCCAGCTCAGCGAACAGCCACGCGGCTGGCGTTTGTACGGGACGTGGATGCGCGGCTACAAACAGCCGATCGCCCTCGACGAATTCGGCCAGTGGAACACCCACTACGCGGTATACGGCACGGTGATGGACGGTGGCGGCGCAGGCGGTGGCGCGGTGCTCGGGCATCTGGCCGATGGCCTCCAACCGCTCTGGCCCGAGGCCATCCGCCGCTGGCTGCCAGAGTGGTGGACCAATCGCCAATTGCGCCGGCAATTGACCCTGAACAACACCATCGACGCCTACGCCCGCCGCCTGCAGAACCAGACACGCACCACCAATCAGTTGCTGGAAAACTACCAGAGACTCGACTTTGTCCAGCGCAAGCCGCTGCTGGCAGAGGTCGACACGGCCTGCGTCAATGACATCGACAAAGCCATCGAGCTGTTCCAGAGCTCGGACGAACTGCTGCACCTGAGCCGCGGCAACAAAGTCCAACAGCTCAAGGAATTAAAGAGCCGCAGTGCCCTGGTGGTGGTGGACCGCGCAGTACAACGCGCGACCGTGGCCCGCGATCGCTTGCTCGAATACCTGAACCGGGTCGATGCGCTGGTCGCCGAATCCGATGCCACGCCTTACAACCAGACGGCAGCGCACGTGCAACTGCTGGCCCGACGCAAATGGGTGCGCAAGGCTTTTCTCGAGGAGTTCGATCAACTGCACGCGATCATCGAACAGGCCAACCTGTGGAACAGGCGCATCACCAACAATACCCAGAGGGCGAAGATGGCCGCCGACATCACGGCCCTCAACCGCAACTTCGGCGATCGCAATCACCACTACCTCAGAACCGCCCACCTGCTGGAGATCATCACCCGCTACGAAGCGGTCGACGATCTGTACTGGATGTACTTTCACACACAGATGAAGGACGCCCGGATAAAAGTCGGACGCGCACTGCTGACCCAGCATCATCTGCCCGAGACCAATGCCAGCGTGGCCCAGCGCAACCGGATCATCGAGGATTCCCTGGAAATTTATGCCGGTTTCCGCCGTCAGTTGAAGGCCTGGACACTGGGCTATCCGCAGCATCTGGAGCTGGAGCAGATCGCACCGTTTCTCGACAGTCTGAGCAAGGTCGAAGAGCACGCGCGGCATGCGCTCAAACAGCCGCCGCCGATCAGACGCCGCGAGCCTGGGGCCAGGCAACTGTTCGAAACCGAGGACAACCAGTTGCTGATCGGCACCGAGACCCTTGATGAAAGTACCCGCCAGGTACGCTACATCGTGGCTGGCGACGGCTTCCATGAAACCTGGCTGCGGCGCCCGAGCGGCAAGTATCACTTACAGACGCGCCACACCGCGACCACGCCGTCCCTGCCTAGCGATGTCAGACCCTTGCTGGCCGAAGCCCGGCAGCGGCTCGCCGCTGTCACCGCCTACCAGGACAAGGTGAATGGCTACGCCCGTCAGGACATGTTGCCGGTGGACCTGGAACACATGCTCGTCAGCGAAGCGACGGAACTGAGCTCTCGGGCGCAGGCGATCGAGCGGCTGTCGCCGACCGACCCACTGGTCGCGCAGTTGCACTCCACGGCGCAGGCGTTGCAACGGGCCGGGCGCACGTTGCGCATCGACCAGTCACTGCGCAGCAAGACCCCCACTGAAGGCTATCTGGACTATCTGCTGCAACAGCAAGTGGTGGATATCCGCAAGGAAGGTGAACTGCGGGCCCTGGGCAGGCGCGCCGACAGGAACAAGGATTTCCTCCAGGAGTACGAAGTCCGCGACCTGACCAGCCATCCGCCGCGCACGCTATGGTATGCGCACTTTCACTACACCTCGGACAGGGCGCCGTTCGGGGATTTCGCCAAAGCTCATCTGAAATTGCCTGAACAACGCAATCTCGGCCTGCAATGGCAACAGGCCCAGGGTGCTGGCGGCGCACAGGTCGAGGCAATCTGGCGTGGGGATATCGGTAAACCGCTGGGCATCCAGCACTTCGCCCACCTCTGAAGCAAAAAACAGCGGGGCACGGGATGTGCTCCGCTGTACTCCAAGCAGTCGACAGCCCCGCTAACATGAGACAAACTCACCGCATTAGCCTCAATCACAAATTTTGTTCATGGAGCCTGCGGTGCTTGAAATCCGTCATCTGAAAACCCTGCATGCCCTGCGCGAGGCCGACAGTCTGGTGGATGCCGCCGACCGCCTGCACCTGACGCAGTCGGCGCTTTCGCACCAGTTCAAAGAGCTGGAGGAGCGCATGGGCATGCCGCTGTTCGTACGCAAGACCAAACCGGTGCGCTTCACCAGCGCCGGCCTGCGTCTGCTGCAACTGGCTGACGCGACCCTGCCGCTGCTGCGTGCCGCCGAACGCGACATCAGTCGCCTCGCCGGTGGCACCGCCGGGCGCCTGCACATGGCGATCGAATGCCACAGCTGTTTTCAGTGGCTGATGCCGACCATCGACCAGTTCCGCGACGCCTGGCCGGAAGTCGAACTCGACCTCGCCTCGGGCTTCGCCTTCGCCCCGCTGCCGGCGCTGGCCCGGGGTGATCTGGACCTGGTGGTGACCTCCGATCCGCTGGACATCATCGGCATCACCTACGTGCCGTTGTTCACCTACGAAGCCATGCTCGCGGTCGCCAACCAGCATCCGCTGGCAAGCAAACCGTACATCGTTCCGGAAGACCTGCTGAGCGAAACCCTGATCACCTACCCGGTGGAACGCGATCGGCTGGACATCTTCACCCGCTTCCTCGAACCGGCCGACATCGAACCAGCGCAAGTGCGCACCTCGGAACTGTCGGTGATGATGATGCAACTGGTCGCCAGCGGCCGTGGCGTCTGCGGCATGCCGCACTGGGCGCTGCACGAATACAGCTCACGCGGCTACGTGAAGGCCAAGCGCCTGGGCGAGAAAGGCCTGTTTGCCACGCTGTACGCGGCGATTCGTGCGGACATGCTCGATGCACCGTACATGCGCGATTTCCTGCTGACCGCCAAGGACACTTCGTTCTCCACACTGGATGGCGTCAGCGCGGTGCGCTGACACACATCCCCCTATGGGAGCGGGCTTGCTCGCGAAGGCAATCTGTCAGTTGACGGGTGCTGCACTGACCCACCGCATTCGCGAGCAAGCCCGCTCCCACAGGGGAACTGTGTGATTTCAAGAGGTGGTGATGGGCGGTGAAGCACAGGCTCGACAACATTGATCCCCCTGCCTGAAACACGCATCCCCCTGTGGGAGCGGGCTTGCTCGCGAAGGCGATCTGTCCGTTGACGGGTGCTGTACTGAACCACCGCATTCGCGAGCAAGCCCGCTCCCACAGGGGAACTGTGTGGCGTCAGAGCTGGCGCCACATGTGGATCTTGTCGAAGTAGTCTTCACCCACCCGTACCGCCAGCGGCTCCAGTCCGAACTGGATGAAGCCGCAGCGCTGGTACAGCTTGAACGCGGCGTCGTTACCGGCGCTGACGGTCAACTGGATCAGTTTCAGTTCCGGATGGGTGTGTGCTTCGGCGATGGCGGCCTGGACCAAATCCTGGCCCAGACCGTGCTGGCGAAAGTCAGCTGACACGTACATGCCGAACAAGGTGGATTTGTGCCGGGCCTTTTCTCTGGGTTCGAAAGCCAGGCCGACGATGCCGGCCAATGTGCCCGCTTCGAACGCACCGAGCACCACGTCGAGTTTGCTGGTCAGCCGCCCTTCCCACCAGCTCAACGGCATCACCGCACGCTCGCGCACGCTGGAGGTGAACGCCTGCGGGTGGCGGTCGTAGGCCTCAAGCATCAGCTCGCGGTAAGCCAGGGCATGACTGGCGTCCAGCCGCTCGATCCACATGCTCACGCCGTCCTGCGTTGTTCAAGCATCAGGCGCACCGCCAGACCGGCGAGTACAAAACCCATGAAATAACGCTGCAGCGCCAGCCATGTCGGGTTGCGCACAAACCACGAGGCGATACCCGCCGCGAACAGCGCGATCAGCAAATTGACGCAGAAACTGACGCTGATCTGGGTCAGGCCAAGGATGATGCTCTGGGTGAACACCGAGCCGTGTTCCGGGCTGATGAATTGCGGAAACACTGAAAGATAGAACACCGCAATCTTCGGGTTCAGCGCACTGGTGAGAAAGCCCATGGTAATGAGTTTGCGTGACGAGTCCGGCGGCAATGGCTGCGCTTCGAACGGCGAGCGCGCGCCGGGTTTCACCGCTTGCCAGGCCAGCCACAACAGGTACAACGCGCCGGCCCATTTCAGCACTTCATAGGCCATCGGCACCGCGAGAAACACCGCCGTCAAACCGGCGGCAGCCGCGAACAGGTGCACGAAAAACCCCGCCACCACGCCAAGCAACGAAGTGACCCCGGCCTTGCGCCCCTGACAGATCGAACGCGAGATCAGGTAAATCATGTTCGGCCCCGGCGTCAGTACCATCAACAGCGCGGCGGCAGCGAAGATCAGCAGGTCTGGAAGCGGGATCATGGTGGGCGTCCTGTGCGTGAATGATCAGGCAATCGCGGTGAGCGAGTGGCGATAAAACGGCAGGATCAGATCCCGTGTCAATGGCGCCAGAACGACAGCAGGATCAGTGGCCGGATCGACCCAGATCATTTCCTCGATTTCGGCAGCGGGCGTCACGTCGGCATCGATCGTCAGCTGAAAAATCTCCGCGTGAACAACAAACCCCGGCTCGTTGGCAGCAGGCGCCGAGAACTGCCCGAGAAATGTCGCCTGCGCCGGATCAATCGCCAGCCCCAGCTCTTCTTCCAGCTCGCGGGCCAGTGCGTGCACCGGCAACTCATGGGCTTCGATCTTGCCGCCCGGCTGCATGAACGCCGTGGTGCCGCGCTTGCGCACCAGCAGGGTCTGACCGTCGGGGTTGAGCAACAGGGCAGCAGCGATGCGAATGATTTTTTCGTTGGGAAACGTCGACATGAAGAGCAGGCCCCTGGCGCAAAAGCCACAAGCATCACATGCCCGGCGCCGGACGCAAAGTCTCTGTGGTAGCGGGCGCGGTTGCACTGATTTTTTGGGGCAGGCAGGTGTGTTGTCCATCAGGCCGCCTTCGCGAGCAAGCCCGCTCCCACAGGACGTACGCGATCATTGTGAGAGTGTATTCCCAAAGGGGAACGCGGTCACTGTGGGAGCGGGCTTGCTCGCGAAGGCGTCAGCTCGCTCGACACGGAATCCGGATCAGCGCAAAGGAATCAGCAACTCGCGCAGTCCCGAAGCGTGCTCCAGCACTTCCCCCGGCAGCTTCAGGCGCTGATCCTGCAGATAGCGATAATCCTTGCGCGCAACCTCCAGTTGACTGAAATCCAGCTCGACGCTGAACTGCCCTTCTTCACGACCGGCCTCGAACAGCAGCGTCCCCAGCGGATCGACCAGCGCACTACCACCGGCAAACATCAAGCCGTCGTCCCCGGCCTCGACGCGGTTGACCATCAGCGCAAACGCCTGGTTCTCCTGAGCGCGGGCCATGATCGCGGTGCGATGGGTCGGGCCGTACGGGTCCATGTTGCCGTTGGTCACGATCAGCCACTCGGCGCCCAGTTGCGCCAAGGCGCGGGCGGATTCGGGGAATTCGATGTCGTAGCAGATCAGCAGTCCGACGCGCACGCCGTTCCACTCGCAGGTGGAATAGCGGTCGCCCGCCTCGAACACGCCGCGATCCGAGGCCCACAAATGGGTCTTGCGGTATTTCAGGGCGATGCCTTCTGGGGTGATCAGCAGCGTGGTGTTGTAGAAGCGCCCGTTGTCATTCTCGGCCAGGCCGATCACCACGGCGATGTTGCGCTCACGGGCGGCGGCCAGCACGGCGGTGACGGTCGGGCCGTCCACCGGCTCGGCGATCTGCGCCACGGTCTCGGCCGTCGGGAAGCCCATCAAGTGGGTTTCCGGGAACACGATCAATTGCGTATCGGCCGCGCACGCCGCAATCGCCGCGAGGGCGCGTTCGAGGTTGTACGCGGTGCCAGTGTCACGGCCCGCCAGTTGGGCGAGTTCGACTTTCATGAAGATTCCTTGTTGTGGGCAGCGGGCGCCGAAAGATTGCCCGGTGGCTGACTGTGGGCCAGTATGCGCAGCTGCGACCGGCCGGGGAATCACGCGGCCGGGGTAACCCGACAGGGGTAGATCCATGACCGTTTCACTTGATGACATCACCTGGCACCGCGCCGTCGGGCAACTGATCGAGGCGCTGGACAAGCCGAATTTCTGGGCGCAACTGGTGCGTCTGCTCGACCAGTACGTGGCGTTCGATAGCTGGGTGGTGCTGCTGTTCAGCGCCGATCAGCACCCACAGGTCTTCGCCGAATGCCCCGGCGAGGACGGCAGTCCCGACCCGTTGTTTCAGGACTATCTGCGCGGGTTGTACCGGCTCGACCCGTTCTACATTGCCTGCCGCGAGCAGTCGCGCACTGGCATGTACCGCTTGTCGGAGGTGGCGCCGGAGCATTTCGAGCTGACCGAGTATTACCAGCGATACTTTCGTCTGAATGTGGTCGCCGACGAAATCCAGTTCAATTGCCAGCTCGAAGGCGAGCGCACGCTGTGCCTGTCGCTGGGCAGTGAAAAACGTTTCACTGGCGAACAGATTGCTTTGCTGTCTTTGATCCAGCCTTGGGTACTGGGCCTTTTGCGCCAGCGCCTGCCGTACGAAATCAATGAAACCGTGGCCCTCGCTGCCGCGCCGGCGCAGGTCGACTGGCGGGTGCAACTGGAAGCATCGGTGCAACGACTCAAGGGCACGCAACTGACCACCCGGGAACTGGATGTCGGGCGTTTGATGCTCAGCGGTTGCTCCAGTAAAGAAATCGCCCGTAAGCTGGAAATCTCCGTAGAAACCGTGAAAGTCCATAAGAAACACATGTACAGCAAGCTGGGGATCAAATCCCAGTCGGAGCTGTTTTCGATTTTTCTCCAGGCGCAGAACGCCTGAAAAGCCTTGGCACGCAGGAGATCTCTGAAGCTTGGAATCCCCTGTGGCGAGGGAGCTTGCTCCCGCTCGACTGCGCAGCAGTCGCAAAGCCTGGTCACGCGATGCATCAGACAGACCGTGATGGCCAGGTTTGGGGCTGCTGCGCAACCCAGCGGGAGCAAGCTCCCTCGCCACAAGAGCAAGCCAGTCTGCGCGCCATGGGTAACCATTGAGTCCGAACCAAGGAAACCGTATGAGCCTGTCACTCCTGAGCCGCTACGCCTTCTTTGCCGTCTGCGTGATTTTTACCCTCGCCAGCCTGCCCTTTCTCGAACACGACTGGCTGTGGCCGATCACCGCCGTCACCGGTGTGCTGAGCCTGCTCGGTGTGTTCGATTTGATGCAGGCGCCGCACGCGGTGCGCCGCAACTACCCGATCCTGGGCAACATCCGCTATCTGGTCGAAGGCATCCGCCCGGAAATTCGTCAGTACCTGCTGGAATCCGACAGCGACGCCCTGCCCTTCTCCCGCGCCCAGCGCTCGCTGGTGTATTCGCGGGCGAAAAATGAAAGCGCCGACAAACCCTTCGGCACGCTGATCGACGTCTATCAATCAGGCTTCGAATTCATTGGCCACTCGATGCGCCCGGCACCGTTGAGCGACCCCAACAGTTTCCGCGTCACCGTCGGCGGCCCGCAGTGCACCCAGACCTACTCGGCGTCGGTGTTCAACATCTCGGCGATGAGCTTCGGCTCGCTCAGCGCCAACGCGATCCGCGCGTTGAACCAGGGCGCCAAACTCGGCAACTTCGCCCACGACACCGGCGAAGGCAGCATCAGCCCGTATCACCGCGAACACGGTGGCGACCTGACCTGGGAACTGGGCAGCGGCTACTTCGGCTGCCGCACCAGCGATGGCCGATTCGACCCGGAGCGCTTTGCCACCCAGGCGCAGAATCCGCAGGTGCGGATGATCGAAATCAAAATGAGCCAAGGCGCCAAACCCGGCCACGGCGGGATTCTGCCCAAACACAAGGTCACCCAGGAAATCGCCGACACCCGTGGTATCCAGATGGGCGAAGACTGCATCTCGCCGTCACGCCACAGCGCGTTTTCCACGCCGATCGAAATGATGCATTTCATCCAGCAACTGCGTGAACTGTCCGGCGGCAAACCGGTGGGCTTCAAGTTCTGTCTCGGGCATCCGTGGGAGTTCATGGGCATCGCCAAGGCCATGCTGGAAACCGGCATTCTTCCGGACTTCATCGTGGTCGACGGCAAGGAAGGCGGGACCGGTGCCGCACCGGTCGAATTCACCGACCACATCGGCGTGCCGATGCGCGAAGGCCTGCTGTTCGTGCACAACACCCTGGTCGGCCTGAACCTGCGCGACAAGATCAAACTCGGCGCCAGCGGCAAGATCGTCAGCGCCTTCGACATCGCCAGCGTCCTGGCCATCGGCGCCGACTGGGCCAACTCGGCGCGCGGTTTCATGTTCGCCATCGGCTGCATCCAGTCGCAAAGCTGCCACACCAACAAATGCCCGACCGGCGTCGCCACGCAAGACGCCCTGCGCCAACGCGCCCTCGTCGTCCCGGACAAGGCCCAGCGCGTCTACAACTTCCACCGCAACACGCTCAAGGCGCTGGCAGAAATGCTCGCTGCCGCCGGCCTCGAGCATCCGTCGCAACTGTCGGCCAAACACCTGGTGCGACGCATGTCGGCAACCGAGATCAAACTGTTTTCGCAGTTGCATGTGTTTCTGAAACCGGGGGAATTGCTCACCGGCGAGGTGAATGGCGAGTTCTATTCGCGGATGTGGCAGATGGCGCGGGCGGACAGTTTTGAGCCGCAGGAAGTGGCAGTGGCGTAATTGCACTTGGGCGTACATACGCTGTTGAGTATGTACGCTCCCCTGCAGGCTCATGGTTTCAGTGAACGAAGCTCTAACAAGCGCACCTCATTCATCTCTTCCTTGCTGACAAGTACCAAATTGAATCGCTTTAAAAACTCCTCATTCAGCGCCAAACTTTTGAAATAGGTCGTCTCTAGAAAATAAAATTCTTCCGGCGGACTGGCAGACCCCAGATCGGTCTCAAGCTTGGCTAAATCTTCAACATGCACTTTAGACCCTAGCAGCTTGAAATAAACTCCGAACTGAATATCATCACTCGAATAAACCGGAAGTGCACTTTTTTTGCCAATAACCGACCTGACAATTTCACGTATCTGCATACCATTAGCACCTGAACTTTTTTCATCCGCGAACTTACTAATATCTTTAAGTATTGGTGTCGCAGAAAAACACAAGAAAAGTGTCAGCACCAATGCCTTTATCACCTTATCTCTGATGCTATCGACAGCAAAAGCCATGACTAACAAAACAGCTGGCAGCAAAATGATGAAATTTCGATAGGTTGTCACTGGCAAAAAATAAACTGAACATATATACGGCACAGCCACACCTAATACCAACCAAAACACCAGCAATCGAAAAGGCTCTTTTCTCTGGTCATTTATTGTGAACAAAATGAACCCTGCAATGAAAATCATCGCTGCCAAAAATGCCAGAAAGGCATCACCGAAATAGACTAAAAAAATTCGAAAGAAAAACATGTCTTCCGGCGGAGAAATCCAAAAATCATGCCGCGCCAAAGCCCTTTTCGTATAAGAAAAACCCGGAACAAACGTTAACGCTGTAAAAAAGCCTGCTCCCATAAACCTGTAAAAAACACCAGCAGGGAGACTCTTTTCCAACAGTGAACAGAATACCCAGCTCGCCTGAACAAGCACTATCAAGTAGCCATAATAATGCGTATTAACCAATAGAGCGGAAACAACAGAATAACAACAAAAATCAAAAAAACCTGATTGCCTGACGCAACGTAAAAATACAATAAAAGAAACAACCGTCAAAAAAACCAAAAGCGCATAAGAACGTGTCTCATGAGAATAACCAATCAAGAAATAATTAATCGCCACAAGCCAGGCGAACACCAGAGCTACTCTTTCATCCAGTAATTTTCGCCCGAGGACGAACACACTCGGGATCAACAACACCCCCAGCCCGGCGGACAAGTATCGCCCCGAGAATTCACTAAAACCAAAGCAATGATAATAGGCCCATAACAGGATCTGGTAAAAAGGCGGATGAACATCACTCAACGTCGCCCGAAAAACATCAATAAAGCTATTATCTGGATCACTGACCGCAACACTAAATGCCTCATCAAGCCACAGACCTGTATCCTTGATATTACGCAGTCTCAAATAACAACCTACTAATACAGCGACTGCGAGAGCGCAATAAGTCGCTATCGAACCTTTTCTAAGATTAATCCCCATGCTAATCATGCTCCTTTAAATCGTCGGGCGAATCGCCCATCTTCAACCTTGGATTCTGGATAACGCGACCGCGCCCAACCCCACCGCCATCCACAACGTCGCCAATCGCAACAACACCGTCGCCGCAATCGCATCCGGCAACGCAACACCACCCGACACCAGCAATGCCGCCATCACCGCCTCGGCACTGCCCAACCCACCGGGCATGAAACTCAAGGCACCGGCCAACATGGAAACGGCATAAATGAACATCGCGAACGTCAGAGGTACGTCCGTGCCCATGGCATCGAGAATCCAGTAAAACGCCAACGCTTCCAGGCCCCAGGCCAGAAGACTCAACAGCGTCGTGCCGATCTGCCGGCGTGGGGTGTGGCAACTGCGAGACTGGTGCAACACTTGAACGACGTGGCGCAACAAGCGGGGGAGCCAGCCGCTGCGTTGATCCATCTGTCGATCAATGGCACTGACAAGTGCTGGTCGGGACACCAGCAATAGGCAGCACGCCAACAGCACAAGACAGGCAACGATCATCGATAACCATTCGGGGTGGGCGCTCAGGCCGAACAAGGCCAACGCCACCATTGCCAGCAAATCCGACAGACGCTCACTGAACAGCGCAGCAAAACTGTGTGGATAAGGCACGTCCCAACGCTTGAGCAAAACCCCGCGCAATGCTTCGCCCGCCTTGCCTGGGGTAGTTGTGAGGGCGAATCCTGCCAGATAGATTTTCAGACTTGGCCACCACGGCAGTGGATGACGCAAAGCGTTGAGGTAGACCTGCCACCGCAAAAAACGCAGAGCATAGCCAAGCAGAACCAGCCCGACTATTTGCCCCCCCCTCCACCACCCCACTCGACTGACAGCCGCACTCACCGCCGGCCACCCGCCCCACAGGGACACTGCCAGATACGCGAGAGCGGAGCAGACCACTGAACCGATCAGGATCCGATAGCGCCACCCGGCTAGCATCAGTACCTGGCTCACAGGTTCAGCCTTTTGAACAGCGGTTGCGGTATGGCCTTGATTGCCCACATGACCCACTGCCAGAACCCAGGCACGTAAAGCACCGCCGATTTGCGCTCTATGCCTGCTACGATTCGGCGAGCTACGGTATCCGGTTGCGCGATCAGCAGTGCCGGTAGCTTCAGCCCCTGCGTCATCGGGGTGGCGACAAAACCGGGTTTGATGGTGATGACATGCACGCCCGACTTGAACAGGCGCGCACGCAAACCTTCGCAAAATGTCGAAACCGCTGCCTTTGCCGCGCCATACAAGTAATTGGAAGGACGACCGCGATCCCCGGCAACTGAAGAGATGACCGCCAGCGTGCCGCTGCGCTGGACAGCCATTCGGTTCGCCAGCAACGTCAACAGTGCGATCACCGACCCGGCGTTGTTGGCAAAGGCTTCCATGGCTCGTCCAACGCTTTGTTCGCACTCGTGTTGATTTGGCAAAGTGCCGTAGGCAATCAAGCAGATATCCACCGTTTGCAACGTCGTCAGGCCTTGTTCAAGCATGACCGGATGCGCTGCAACATCGCTGGCATCCATCACGTACGGGGTGACCGCTCGCGCACCTCGGATCTGCAAATCAGCGCATATTTGCTGGAGTTTCTGCTGGTCTCTTGCGACCAGGAAAAACTCGTTCTCCTGCGCCGCCCATCGCTTCGCGCAAGCAATGGCGATAGCGGATGTAGCCCCCACAATCAGTATTTTTTTCATTGGATGACTCGCTGCCAGAAACGTGAAATCAGGGCCGGGTCGCGCATTGCTTCCAACTGCTCCCAAGCAGGATAGGCCTGGCGAAAATCACTGCCGCTCATGTGCGCATCCTTGGCGGGATACAAACGGCCCCCTGCCTCTCGGACGATGGCATCGAGACGCGGCAGGATTTTTTTTGTCAGGGCGCTGTTCTGCGGAAAATCCAGTGCCAGTGAGGTACCCGGCATCGGAAACGACAGCCAACCCACTGACGGGATGTCGCCACAACGCTTGAGCACTGCGAGAAAGGAGCCGGTGCCACTGCGAGCGATGGATTTGAGCAAATCGGCCAATGCAGCCTCTGCCACCGTTGTCGGCAATACACACTGAAACTGCTGGAAGCCTTTGCGTCCGTAGATACGGTTCCAGTGCTCGATACGATCCAGTGGATAGAAAAACGGGCTATAGGCGAGCGTTCGGGATTGTCTGTTCAGCGGTTGCCGTTGCCAGTAATGACGGTTGAACAATTTCAGGCTGACTGGATTGATCAGTGATACCGGTGGCCGGATCGGCACAGAGAGTGGATACGGCACCGCGGGCACAAGCGGCCCCGTTTCACAATGATCACCAGCGGTGAATACACCACGCCCTTGCGCACTGCCTTTGGCCAGACAATCGATCCACGCGACGCTGTATTCGTGCCGGGCATCCATTTCAGCCGACAGGGCAAAGAAATCATTCAGACAGTCAAAACGCACACGTGTCGTGTCGATCAGACTGGACTGGATCCTGCGCAGACGGATGCTGACCCAGGTGATCACCCCCGTCAGACCCAGTCCTCCGATGGTGGCGGCAAACCACTGTGGGTTTTCCACAGGAGAGCAGACCATCGGCGGCTGCATTGATCGGTGCAGGCCGAAACTCATCACCGAATGAGCAAACGTACCGCAGCGATGGTGATTCTTGCCGTGCACATCATTGGCCACTGCTCCCCCCAGGGTTACATGCCGTGTACCAGGCGTGACTTGCAAGAACCATCCGCGCGGGATGGCCAGTTGCAGAATCTCGCCCAAAGTCACTCCTGCTTCGGCGCAGATCTCACCGTTTTCCCAGTCAGCGTCGATAAAGCGATTCAGCGGGTGTATCTGCAACACATGGCCGCTGCCGGCCAAACAGCTGTCGCCATAACTGCGGCCATTGCCGAACGGCAATGTTGTGCCATGGGCCTCACTCACCTGCTGCATCAGCGGCCCGATATCGGTTTGCCAATGGCAGGGATGGCCGCTTTGCGGGGCAAAGGGGTAGTTGCCCCAGGAACTCAGTGGTGTGTTCATGCGGCGGACCAGAAAATCAGACAGAACACCACGCCCATTGCCAGACTCAAGCGATCACGCAGTGCGAAGACCACAGGGTCGTCGTTCATTCGGCCACGGTGGGTGAGCAGCCAGATCCGGGTGATCCACAGCAACAGCACAGGGCATGCAAGCCAGATCCACCGGGGATGCGCGTACAGCACGGTAGTTGCACTGTCATGAATGTAGAGCGCCAGCACCATGACAGCGAGGTAACCGGATGCCGCACCCAAAGAGGAGATCATCGCCAGATCGGCGGGAAAGTAATCCCGTCCACCGGTTTTCCCGGTAATGCCGCTGTGTAGCGCCAGCAACAGTTCGGCATAGCGTTTGACTAACGCCAGGCTCAAAAACATGAACATGGAGAAAGCCAGCATCCAGCCCGTCAACTCCAGCTCGAAAGCAGCGCCACCAGCAATGATGCGCAAGGTATAAAGCAGTGCCAAAGCAATCACGTCGAGCGCCATCAACCGTTTCAACACCAGCGAATACACCAGAGTCAGCAGGTAATAACAGGCGAGTGCCGCGACGAACTGACGAGGAAGCCACAACGAGGCGCCGATGAAAGACACCAGCAAAAGCGCCGGAAAAAGCACCAGTCCTGATCGGATCGACAAAGCCCCGCTGGCAAACGGTCGGTGGCGTTTGTTTGGATGCTTGCGGTCATCGGCAAGGTCAAGCAGGTCGTTCAGGACGTAAACACCCGATGCACATAATCCGAATAACACGAAGGCCAGCGCCCCATGCCACAGCATCAGCGGATTGGCCAGTTGATGCGCAGCAAGCAGAGGGACAAAAATCAGCGCGTTCTTCATCCATTGATGAATGCGCAAGGCTTTGTAAAAACGACTCAGGCTCCTGGCCTCAGAGCGAACCACCTGGACAACGTTGCCCAAATGCCGAGTGGCGCGCTCAACGCCGGGTGACGGATTGACGATGTAAGCCTGGCGGGCCGAATGCCAGATCGGTAGATCGTCAAACGAGTTACCGACGTAATCAAAACCTCCTTCACCATACAACGTCACCAGCACATCTCGTTTGTGCGTCCCGGACAAGTTGCGCTCAAGGGTTGTCCCGAATACCTCATCAAATACGTTCAGATGCTCGGCAATGCGCAGTGCCAATGAGTGATGGCTGGCCGTGGCCAGGACGACTTTCCGGCCGTTGTTGCGCTGTGCCTCAATCATCCGGAGCACGTCGGGATCGTAGGGCAAGGTGCAGACATCGACGTCCGAAGCCTGAGCCAATCGTTCTTTCAAGTACGCCTTGCCGTGAGTGAGCCAGGCCAGAGGCTTCAGAAATTGCAAAGGCTTATTGCGCACGAAAGACATTGCGCATTCAAACAGAAGATCGGACTTGAGCAAGGTTCCGTCCAGATCAACCACAAAGGGTATTGACGCTTCGCAAGAGACTGCGGGTCTGAAATGAGGCAGAGGTACGGTCATACCTGAGACCTCCGAAACAGCACAAAGCGGAAAAAGCCGTAACCCAACATCAGGTTCAACGCGGTAAACACCGTGACCGTCAGCAGCCCACTCCAGTCACGCGTATCGGCAATCCTGCCGATACCAAAGCTTGCGCCCCCCATCAGCCCCATAAACAGCAAGTAGCCGAATACCGGGGTTTTGCTGTCGAAGGTGTAGAGCATGTTCACGTAAAACGAGAACGCCGCCGCCACGCAGAACGCAGCGAAGTTGCTGGCTGCCTGGGTCAGCCCGGCGGCGCTGCACAGGACGAAAAAAATCTGCCAGTGGATCAGGGCATCGGCAATTCCAATCACTGTCAGCGCAGGAAATCCTTTCATTACGGTTCCTTGCCATGGCTTCGTCCGGGGGACTTTCGAAGCTAGGGCAAGGCGCTTGAACGGTCTACTGTCAGAAATTACAGGTGGTGGCCATAATCAGATGAACGGTCGCTCATTCACCACTGCAACAATCTGCCGTGGGGCGGTTCCTTCATGACGATGAAGCCGTAATCACCGATCAGGTAAATCCGGTAATACAGGCTGTCCACCAGCGCTGGAAAACCCTGGTAGCCGACGTGGGTGGCGTTGCGCCGTTCGCGTTCGGCGACCACGTTGGTGATGCCCGCTGCCGGCAGATTTTCCGCAAGCACGAAGTAATCGACGTTGAGCAGATAGGGCAGCACCGGTAACCGTTTGAATGAACCGGCCGCACTGGCCAGCCAGCGGTCGGAGTAGCTCACCGACAGATAAATCCGCTTGGCTTCACGCAGTTCGCGATGTTCGGCGATGTCGTGGCTCAGGCTGTACAGCGCACTGGTGGAGAAGGTTTTCTGCAGGCTCAGCACCCGGCCGTACGCGAAGGACAGCGAGAGTGTCGCCAGCAGCGGGATGATCAGCAGCAACGGCAAGCGACGGTGCCCGGATGCCAGCTCAACGTGCGCCAGGTAGAACAAGCCCGACAGCAACACGCCGAACCCCATCAGGGTCCGCGCACCTTCATTGAAATCCCGGAACAGCAGGGTGATCCCCGGCACCAGCAAGGCCAGAACGGGCAGCGTCAGCAAGCCCAGCAGCAAGCTTTGCCAACGAGGCTGACGACGCTGAACCAGCCGCACGCAGCCGGCGAGCGCACACAACACCAGCGCAGCGAAAACCCACAGGTAGCCGCCGTGAAACAACAGCGCGACTTTCTCCAGGACCCGCGCGAAGTTGACGCCAATCTGCAGCAGCGGCTGGGCGTCTCCGTTCAGCAGATCCGTTTTTCGTAATGTATCCATGAACGGGTAAGCGGTGACGCTGTAGATCAGGATGCCCAAAACCGCTTGTGCGAGTTTCCAGCCCAGCATGCGCAAGGTGTCCGTCCATCGGCTCTGCTGGTGAACGGCCCTGAGCAGTTCCACGCAACACAGGCCGAGAAACACATTGAAGCTGATCTGATAAAGACCGATCGCCAGCGCCAGCAACGCCGCCGGCACCAGCCAGCGCTGCACCCGCGATGAACCTTCGAACGTGATGGCGTAGATCACCGCGACCATGCTCAGGGCCATGATCGGGCCGTCGTATTGATAAGACAGGTTCTGCAACAGGAACGGGTTGTACCAGAGCGGCAACGGCACCAGACAACAGGCCAGCGTCGGTTCGGCGAAGTAGTGAAAGGTCAGGCGGGTCAGCGCCAGCGACATGGCAAGGGTGGCGAGCAGCAGGGGTAACGGATAGATGTTCGGCGCGGCACCCGTGAACGTCAGCGCCTGATAAAACCAGTCGGCAAACAACCGCCCCTGCCCGGCCCAGGCATTGCCGGCGGCCAGCGTGCGCCAGTTGTCGTCGATATAGGGGAAGTCGGCGAGGATCAGTGGCAGGACGTACAACGCGGTGGCGAGCAGGAAGAACAGCAGGGCTTGCCGGTGACTGAGCTCTCGTTCGAGAAGTGCGCTCGCCCTCATGTCTGCGCCTCGGTTCACTGCCGCGCGGGATTGCAAAGTGATACAGGTTTGAGCCTTGGATGCGGGGTTTGTATCGCTCTTTCAGACCGGCGGTAAAACGGCAAAAGATCGCAGCCTGCGGCAGCTCCTACAGGGTGAATACATATCCCGTGTAGGAGCTGCCGCAGGCTGCGATCTTTTGCTTTTGCTATCGCGCTACATCAACTGGCCGAACGCACCGCGCCTTGCGATTCACCAGTCGGCTGCAACTTGAACACGTAGAACAACACCGTCAGCAGCACCAGGAACGCCGGCCCCACATAGAGCGCCACGCGGGTGTCCGGGAAGTACGCCATCAGACCGACCACCAGCACCAGGAACGCCAGCGCGAAGTACGAGCTGACCGGGTACAGCCACATCTTGTATTTCAGGCCGGCACGTTCGCTGGCGCTCAGGCCTTTGCGGAATTTCAGTTGCGCCAGCAGGATCATCACCCAGGTCCAGATCGCGCCGAAGGTCGCAATCGAGGTCACCCAGACGAAGACTTTCTCCGGCACCAGGTAGTTGAGCAGCACGCCGATCAGCAAGGCGAAAATCGACAGCAGCAACGCCCGACGTGGCACGCCGTTGGAGGTCTTGGCGAAACCGGCCGGAGCCTGACCGTTCTGCGCCAGGCTGTAGAGCATGCGCCCGGTGCTGAAGATGCCGCCGTTGCACGACGACAGTGCCGCCGTGATCACCACGAAGTTGATGATGCCGGCGGCGGTCTTGATCCCCAGACGTTCGAAGGTCATCACGAACGGGCTGCCCTGGGTGCCGATTTCGTTCCACGGGTAGATCGACAGGATCACGAACAGCGCGCCGACGTAGAACAGCAGAATGCGCCAGAACACCGAACCGATCGCATCGGGAATGGTTTTCTGCGGGTTCTTCGCTTCACCGGCAGTCAGGCCGATCATCTCGACACCGAGGTAGGCGAACATGACCATTTGCAGGGACATCAGCACCCCGGTCACGCCGTTGGGCATGAAGCCGCCGTGGGCCCACAGGTTGGAAATCCCCAGTGCCACGCCGTCGTTGCCGAAACCGAAGGCGATCACGCCGATGCCGCCAATCACCATGGCGATGATGGTGACGATCTTGATCAGGGCGAACCAGAACTCGAATTCACCGAAGGCTTTTACCGCGATCAGGTTGATCGAACCCATGCTGACCAGCGCCGCGAGGGCCCAGATCCAGCGCGGTACATCGGGGAACCAGATGCCCATGTACACGGCGACGGCGGTGATTTCCGCGACGCAGGTCACCAGCCACAGGAACCAGTAGTTCCAGCCGGTGAGAAAGCCCGCCAGCGGGCCGAGGTAGTCCTGGGCGTAGCGGCTGAACGAACCGGCCACCGGGTTGTGCACGGCCATTTCGCCGAGGGCGCGCATGATCACCAGGATCGCCAGGCCGCCGAGAATGTACGACAGCATGATCGCCGGACCGGCCATTTCAATGGCCTTGGCCGAACCCAGGAACAGGCCGACGCCGATACAGGCGCCGAGCGCCATCAGGCGGATATGCCGTTCACCGAGTTCGCGTTTGAGCGGGCCGCCGTGAGCGGACTCGCCATGGGGCAGGTGATTGCCGACTGGCATAGGGATACAACCTCGTCTTGTTATTGGATATGACCACCGAGTGGCGAAGCGTCGGCCGATAGGCCTCATCTTCCCGAAACCGCATCCACCTCGTGGGCAGACACGTCTCGCAGGTCCCGACCTGCAAGATCAGCGGGGCGTGCAGTATAAAAAGCTTGTGACAGGGCTTTTCACTCTATAAGCAACAACATTCAGCGGGAACTCTCGGCGCAAAGCCGGTTTACGGAGAGGCATTAACTGCTTCACGTAGGAATAGTCGCCACCAAAAAGGCCGGCGAGTATTGCACAGCGTTGGTGCATCGTCATGTCCCTGCATTGGTGGTATTGCACAGGGGGATGGCTCTATTCAGGCTGTTTCGATGAACTTGACGGTCTAGCCCCCTGTGGCGAGGGAGCTTGCTCCCGCTCGGCTGCGAAGCAGTCGTAAACCTGCGTACGCGGGTTTTCAGAAAGATCGCGATTACAGGGATTGGGGCTGCTGCGCAACCCAGCGGGAGCAAGCTCCCTCGCCACAGAAGGCGCGACATCTGGATGTTTTCGGAAACTTCGTACAGCCATCGCAGACCCAAGCCTTGAACGAGGCGACTAGCGTGAATCAGGATTGAATTCGCAAAGGACGCACGGAATGCGTAAACACCTACATTCACATCGGCTTCGCCGTGGGCGCTGTTCGGAATACGGACGTGCTTATCTGATTACCGCCGTGGTGTATCAGCGCCGCAGGATCTTCAGCGATTGGCAGATGGGGCGTTTATTGGTAGCGGAGCTCAGGCGAGCTCATGACCAACGATGGGTGGACTCGATTGCCTGGGTGGTGATGCCTGATCACTTCCACTGGCTGGTCCAACTGGAGGAAATGCATATGGAAGGCCTGATGCAGGCAGTGAAATCCCGCAGCACATTGTCGATCAATCGCACCCTGATTCGAAAAGGCGCGTTCTGGCAAACCGGCTTCCACGACCGTGCCATCCGTGATGGTGAGGACTTGAAACCGTTTGCCCGTTACATCATCGCCAATCCCCTGCGCGCCGGATTGGTGGAGCGGATTGGCGCGACTACCCGCTCTGGGACGCCTGCTGGCTCTAAAGCTCCCACTCCCCCTGTGGCGAGGGAGCTTGCTCCCGCTCGGCGGCGCAGCCGTCGTAATACCCGCGCACGCGGTGTTTCAGACAAATTGCGACTACAGGGATTGGGACTGCTGCGCAGTCCAGCGGGAGTAAGCTCCCTCGCCACAGGTGCAGTTTTCTTCAGAAACCACCCCACTCAAACCCCGCACTTTTTTTTCCCCATCACCAACCACCGTCTAAGCTTCAGTCAAGTCCGATCAATCTGCGTGAATGGATCAATCGACTATGGGCGCTTTGTGGCAAACCGATTCGAGTAAAGCCGTGGTTCCGACTGAACGTGTGGATGAAGCGCCTATCCCCCCAAAAAAACGCCGCAACCGGCATGGCTGGAAGGCGTTCTGGTTATTGCTGCTGATTATCGCGGTTGTGGTGGGTCTGGCCGCGAACAAGGAAATGCGCACCTCGCGCTTTCAGTCCAGGGAGCTGAGCCAATACGCCGCCTCGCTCAAATATCAGCTGGAACCTGGCCCCAGCGAAGCGATCCGCTATCCGGGCAACGGGCCGTTCGATCTGCGTCTGGGCTACAGCTCCCTCGATGAATTCCTGCCGCGCCTGCTCAAGCGCGACTATGTGATCACCGAGCAGACACGGTTTTCTCCGGCGCTGCTCAGCTACACCGACAAGGGCCTGTTCGTGCCCTATTCGGAAAAGATCCAGGCCGGGCTGTCGATCACCGATTGCCGCGCTGCGCCGTTGTATCAGTACAAGTACCCGCAGCAGCTGTACTCGAGTTTTGCGGCGATTCCGCCGGTGGTGGTCAGCAGTTTGCTGTTCATCGAAAACCGCTTTCTGCTCGACCCCAAACAACCGCTGGC
This sequence comes from Pseudomonas sp. 13B_3.2_Bac1, assembly GCF_025466205.1. Taxonomy (NCBI): domain Bacteria; kingdom Pseudomonadati; phylum Pseudomonadota; class Gammaproteobacteria; order Pseudomonadales; family Pseudomonadaceae; genus Pseudomonas; species Pseudomonas sp. 13B_3.2_Bac1. The sequence goes on along the minus strand of NZ_JANLOG010000075.1, from coordinate 66,806 downwards.
CAACCCGGCGGTGGACTGGCCGCGTTTCGGCATGGCCGCGTGGTCTCAGGTAGCGAAGTTGCTGCACCTGCCGGGGCAATCGGCGGGTGGCAGTACCCTGGCGACACAGCTGGAAAAGTACCGGCATTCGCCCGATGGCCTGACGGTGTCTGGCGCCGAGAAGATCCGCCAGATGATCTCTGCCAGCGTGCGCGCCTATCAGCCCGGTCCCGAAACCCTCGGCGCACGGCAGAACATCATCCGCGACTATCTCAACAGCGTGCCGCTCTCCGCCGTGCCGGGGCATGGCGAGGTACACGGCATGGCCGAAGGTTTGCGGGTCTGGTATGGCAGCGATTTCAACAAGGCCAATGAACAATTGAACAGCCCGGCCACCGATCCGAAAACCATGGCCGACAAAGGTCTGGCCCTGCGCGAAATGCTCTCGCTGATGATCGCCCAGCGCCGCCCTTCGCATTACCTGACCAAGGGCCGTGAAGAACTCGCCGACCTTACCGACAGCCACTTGCGCCTGCTCAAACAGAACGGCGTGATCGACAGCGCGCTGGCCGATGCCGCGCTGGCGAGCAAGGTCACTTACCGCGACTGGCAGACCCAGCCGACCATTCAGCCGATCGAAACCAACAAGGGCATCAGCGTCGCTCGCAGCCGTCTGGCGACGATGCTCAATCGCCCACTGTACGACCTCGATCGCCTCGACCTGTCGGCCACCAGCACTTTACAGGGCGATCTGCAGACCCAGGCCACCGAGTACCTGAAAAAACTCGCCGAACCCGCGTTTGCCGGGCAGATCGGTTTGATCGGCGAACGCCTGCTCACCCCCACCAGCACCACCCAGGTGCGCTACAGCTTCACCCTGTTCGAGCTGACCCCGGACGGTTCGCGAGTGCGCGTGCAGACCGACAGCACCGACCAGCCGTTCGACATCAACGAAGGCAGCAAACTGGAGCTCGGCTCGACGGCGAAGATGCGCGTGCTCACCACGTACCTGCAGATCATCTCCGAGCTGCACGACAAGTACGGCGCCATGACGGTGCCGGAGCTGAAGAAAGTCGAGGTGCCGGATCAGGACCGCCTCAGCCAGTGGGTGATCGACTACCTGATCCAGAACAAGGACCACGACCTGTCGAAAATGCTCGGCGCCGCGCTCGACCGCAAATATTCGGCCAGCCCCGGCGAGGCGTTTTTCACCGGTGGTGGCCTGCATGTGTTCCACAACTTCCGCAACGAAGACAACGGCCGTATGCCGAGCTTGCGCGATGCCCTGCGCGAGTCGATCAACCTGCCGTTCATTCGCCTGATGCGTGACGTGGTGCGCTATGTCACCTACTCCGGCCCCAACAGCAGCGCGGAGTTGCTCAAGGATGACCGCGATCCGCGCCGTCAGGAATACCTGGCCAGTTTCGCCGACCGCGAAGGCACTTCGTTCCTGCTCAAGTTCTGGAAGAAGTACAAGAACAAGGACACCCCGGCGCGCCTCGACACCTTCCTCGACAGCATGCGCCCGACGCCGATCCGCATGGCCGCCGTGCACCGCTATCTGCTGCCCAACGCCAGTCAGGAAGATTTCAACAGCTTCGTGCGTTCGCACCTCAAGGGCGCCAAGCTCACCGAAAAACTCACCGATGACCGCCTCATCCGACTGTATGACGCCTATGGCCCGGGTAGCTATGACCTGCCGGATCAGGGCTTCATCGCCAAGGTTCACCCGCTCGATCTGTGGCTGATGGGCTACCTGCTGAACCACCCGGACGCCACCTTCAGCGAGATCGTCAAGGCCAGTCAGTTCGAGCGTCAGGAAGTCTACAGCTGGTTGTTCAAGAGCAAGCACAAGGGCGCCCGCGACAGTCGTATTCGCACCATGCTCGAGATCGAAGCGTTCCTGGAAATTCACCAGCGCTGGCAGAAAGTCGGCTATCCGTTCGACCATCTGGTGCCGTCGCTGGCCACCGCCATCGGCAGCTCTGGCGACCGCCCTGCCGCGCTGGCCGAACTGATCGGCACCATCCTCAACGACGGCGTACGCATGCCGAGCCTGCGCATCGACAGCCTGCACTTCGCCGCCGGCACCCCCTATGAAACGCGCCTGACCAACGACCCACACGTGGGCAAACGGGTGATGCCATCGGAGGTTGCCACGGCGATGCGCGAGGCGTTGTCGCAAGTGGTGGACTCGGGCACGGCGAAACGGGTGTCCGGCAGTTTCAAAACCGCCGACGGCACGCCACTGGTCATGGGTGGCAAGACCGGCACCGGCGACAACCGCATCGAAGCCATCGGCTCCGGCGGGCGGATTCTCAGTTCGAAGTCGATCAACCGCACCGCGACCTTCGTGTTCTACATCGGCAATAACCACTTCGGCACGCTGACCGCGTTCGTCCCCGGGCGCTCGGCGGAGAACTTCAAGTTCACCTCGGCGCTTCCGGTACAGGTGCTCAAGGGCATGGCGCCGATCCTCTCGCCGTACCTGCAACCGGGCACGCACACGATGTGCCAGGCACCGCAGGTCACTGCGGCGCGCTAAGGCATATCGGCACAGAGCCGGTGCGGTAACTGTGTATTTTTCAGCGTTCATTTTTCGAAGTGTCCGCGCCAGACCTACGCCATTCAGAGCGGGTATTTGCGCTTTTTTCGACAGCGGTCGTTGCCTAGTCTGATCGTTCCATTTCGATCAAGGACGATCAGCGCCATGCCCATCCAGCCCCTGCAAGAACCTCAGTCCGAATTGCCCCGCACGCCCGCCGCTCCCGGCGTTCACCATGAGGTGATCGCCAAGGCCCTGCCGGCGTGGCTGCGCGAGACCAGTGTCGCGCGCGTCAACCAGCTTAAAACCCTCAAACCGGGCATCGAGCCCTGGCATCGCGACATCGCGCCCGCCGATCATCAGCACCTGCAACAGGCACTGCAGAGGGCCTGGAAGGCTCAGAACAAAGTCGACCAGGCCCTGAACAATCTGCAAGACGTCTACGCCTTTGCCAAACCGCTGCTGCAACAGGCACTGACGGCGCGCTTCGGTGTCAAGGACGATGTCGAACAGACCTGGCTGCGCCTCTACGCCCCGGTGAACACGTCCTGGTGGGTGCATGATTTCGCCGGCGCCACCAACAGCCGCACGGTCTCGCTGCTGGATGCCGCGCTGCATAACTTTTCCAGCGGCGAGGTGTTCAGCGAGGACTCGGAATTCATCAGCCGCCCGGATGCCAATGGCCACTTCACGGTCAAACCGCTCAAGCACAAAATGCGCATCGAACAGTTCAAAACGCTGTGCCGTGAACTCGACCTCGGCGCGCGCTACCAGCACCACCTGAACGCTTTCCTGTTGCCCGGCGATGGCGTCGCACGCCAGGTTCTGCGGCATAAGGTCGGGCTCAGCCAGAAGAGCGCACTGCACCTCGCCGCACGCATGGCTCTGGCGAAAAAACACATCGACGCGGACGCCTATGACGTCGTGCAAGGCATGCTCGACGACCGCCGTAATTTGCGATGGAAAGGCCGGGCCGTCAGTTACTACAACCTGACGATGATGGACACCACGCTGACCGGCATCGTCCTGATCGCCCCGGATCTACTCGGCGCCCGCACGCCGGTGCCACTCATCGCCTATGTCCCCCACGACCCGGAACACCCGCTCAAGCAATACCCCTCGTCACTCGCGCTGATGGCCGAACTGACCCGGCAATTGCGCGACAGCACATCCTCTGAGAGCTACCAGAAATTCTTCAGCCAGTTTGTCGCTCAGCAGCAGCGCGGGCATTTTTTCGCGCAGCTCAATGACCGTCTGGCGCAGGTCAGATGGCAGCCGGTACAGGCCGAAGCCAATATGCCAACCTGGCGCGAAACGCCGGTGGACAACCCCAATCTGCGGTTTCGCCTGAGCAACATCCGCGACGACCGCGAGACCCGCTTCAACGGTGATCTGTGGGGGTATCTCTATCGCCAGAAGCTCAACAAGATCCTCAATGATGCCGCCGAGATCGCGATTTCCACGGCGTATGCCGACCACATGGCCCGTTGGGCCTGGTGGGACAACCTGGAAAAAATGCTCTCGGACATCCTCAACGTCGCGTTGCTGGTGGTGACGCCGTTTATGCCGTTCCTCGGCCAGTTGATGCTCGGCTACACGATGTACCAACTGCTCGACAGCACATTCGAATGCCTGGTGGATCTGGCCGAAGGACGTAAGGCCGAGGCCGGTGAACAGGCGATTGGCGTGCTGGAAAACATCGTTCAATTCGGCGCCTTTGCCGCGGGCACGGCCATTGGTCAGACCTTCCGGGTCAAGTTGTCGGCGTTTGTCCAAGGGATGAAACCGGTGCAATCGGCGGATGGCCGCACGCGCCTGTGGAGCCCTGACCTGACGCCCTATCACTTGCCGGAGCAGACACTGCCCGCGCACAGCCAAGCGGATGCGCAGGGCCTGCATGCAGTAGGGGACAAACAGTTACTGAAGCTGGATGGGCAACTGTTCGAAGTGGCGAAGGACCCGGTCACCGGTGAACATCGCATCCGTCATCCACAACGGCCCGAGGCTTACGCACCGAGCCTGACGCACAACAGCGACGGCGCCTGGGTCTGTGAAACGGAGAACCCGCGCCAGTGGGAGGGAACCCTGTTGATGCGCCGCATCGGCCATCGCACCGAGGGTTTCAGCAGCACCCAACTGGAGCACATGCGCCTGCTCACCGGCACCGACGATAATCTGCTGCGGCGTATGCACGTGGACAACACTGAGCCGCCGCCCCTGCTCAGCGACACCCTCGATCGCCTCGCTGCCACACCGCCGCAGGCTTCAGCCACTGCACTTTCGCCGGCAGCCCGCCAGTTGCTGGTGGACTGCCCGCAGTTGACCTCGACCCTCGCCGAACGCGTGGTGGCCCAGGCCACGCCGATGGAGTCGCAGGCGATCGTGGCCCAGCGGCGCCTGCCATTGCGCCTGCGCACGCTGGCGCGCGAGGTGCAATTCGAGTTGCAATCGGTGCGCGCCGCTCAGGGCTTGCAGAGCGAAGCCCTGAGCAACATCGACAGCGAACGGCTGATCCTCGGTGCACTGCGGCACTACAGCGATACCTTCGGCGCATTGCGCGTGGAAATCCGCGAGGGCAGCTTCGATGGCCCGTTGCGGTGCGAGGCCGGTGCCGCGTCCGCCGAGCGGGTGCGCGTACTGGTGCGGATCGCGGCTGATCGTTATCAGGTGCGCGATGGCGCCGACCAGCCGATCCATGCCCCGAGCGGTCTGTATGAAGCGATGGCGCAGGCCATCGACCATGAGGGTGGCAATGCCCTGGGCATGCGCACCCACGACGTCGAGCAGTTCCGGCAATGGGTCATCGACAAGACCCTGCCTCCCGAGGAACGCCGCACACTGCTGGCCACCCCGCCGATCCGCCCGGTCGCTGAACACGCCACGCTGTTTCTGCTGCGCGGCCCGGCCCTGAGCAGGAACGCGGCGACTCTGCAGGAACGCATTCAGGACCTGCATCCGCACTTCAGCCCGGGCGAGGTCAATGCGTTTGCCGATGCCCTCACCGCACAGGGCGAGCCGCTCAAGGCCATCGCAACCCATGAAAACGATCTCGATGAGCTGCGGGCCATCGTCCATCGCTGGCGCTATCAGCAACCGGACAGCTGGGGACCGGGCAGCCAGGGCTTTCGCGACGGTGGCGGGCTGCATATCTACGACAGTCTGCTGGACTGCTTCGAACGCAAGAACCCGGACCTCGGCAATCGTGCCGATCCCTCGTCCTTTGCCCTCGATCTGTCCCGGGAACTGCTCTCCGTGGATCTGGAAGTCTGGTGGGCGAAGCGTCCGGGGCTGAAAAAATTCCTCGATAAGGTCACGGTGCTGAAACTCGACAACACGCGGTTTTCCACCAACCCCGACGGCTTGCTCAAGGACTTTCCGAACCTGGTCGAACTCAGCGCCAAATACTGTGAGCTGACCCGTTTGCCGGAGCGCATCGGCACCACACTGCGGCGCCTCGAACGGCTGCGTCTGAGCAACAACCACATCGTGCTCGATCCGGTCGCGGTCGAACGGCTGCGCAGCCTGAGCTACCTCGAAGTGCTGAAAATGGACGACAACCCGTTGGGCCTGTCCCCCGATCTTTCACGCATGCCGCGTCTGAAGGTGGTCGTGCTGAAAAACACCGGGCTGACGACCTGGCCCGAAGGCATCCTGGCCAGGCCGCGCCCCCGGGCGTTGCTGCTCGATTTGCGCGGCAACCCGCTGACGCAGATCCCCGAAGCTCCTACGGGCTCCGATGCGCAGTGGCTGGTGGCCCGCACGCGTCTGGACGTGGTGGCCCTGTCCGACATCAACCGCCTGCGCTACCAGGCCCATCGCCGGGCAATGGCCTTGCCTGAGGAACCGTTGCTGTCCCCGGCCCCGGGGCAGAACACGGCGATCGTTTCCAACTATGGCGCCGACTATTGGAGCGATGTCCCCGGCTGGGGCGTCGACCGCGAAACCCCGTGGGCGGAACTGGTGGAGGAGCCCGCCGCACAGCCATTCATGGCGACGCTGCTCAGCGTGCGTGACTTCGCCGACTACCGGGCCGATGGCGCCGCGCGCGCGCAACTGATGCAGCGCGTCTGGCGCATGCTCGACGCGGTGCACGTCGACAGCCGCCTGCGGGAAAAACTGTTCACCATGGTGGTCGCACCGGTGGACTGCGCCGATGCCGGTGCGCAGCTGTTCAATCACATGGGCATCAACGTGCTCGCCTACGAGGCCCATGCCTATTCGGTCGACCCGAAGGAGCTGGAGCTGAAACTGGTGACGCTGGCCAAAGGCGCGGCACGCCTTGAGCATGTCAACGAGATCGCCCGGGCCGACGTCGCCAGCCGCGGCGGCAACCCGGACGATGTGGAAATCTACCTGGCCTATCAGACCGGCCTGGCGAAACGCCTCGGCTTGCCGTGGCAGTCCGAAGGCATGCTGTATCGACAGGTGTCCGGCGTCAGTGACGCGATGATCGATCAGGCCTATGGCACCGTGCTGGCGCTGGGCGAAGGCGACGGTCTGGTGAACGCGATGCTCGAACTCGACTTCTGGACGCAGTACCTGGAAGAAAAGTATCCGACACGGCTGGAAAGCAACAAGCGTCGCTTCCAGGCCAACTATGACAAGCTCGAATCGCTGCGCGAAGTGCAGCGGCAGTGGAGCGAGTCGACCCAGACCGAGCAACGTAAAGCCTTGCGCGAACAGCTCCTGGACCTGATGCAGGACCTCCCGGTCCCCCCGACGGTGGTGTTCGACGAAGCACCGATCAGCGACGCGGTGTTCGATCGTTTGCTGGTTGATCTGGCCGATGACGAAAAAGAACTGGCACGCCGCCTGACCCGTGAGGCACTGCGACGCGCCGGGCTTTGATGCCGGCGTAAACTTCCACGGCCTGCCCACTGGAGAGCGGACAGGCCCGTGGATTCAGGGCGCCGCGGCATTGAAAATCAGCTGTACGTTGCCGTAATAACTCCCCGGTTTGTAGCCACCGGCGGGCACGATCGGCTGGATCTCCAGCACATAGCGCCCACCGGTCCGAGCCTGCTCCGCCGAGACCACCTGGCGCGGCGACTCGTGACTGAGTTCGGTATCGGCGAAGCTGACGCGCAGATAAATGTTCTGGTCGGGGCGGCCATTGGACAGGTACGCCTGGCTGTCCAGTCGGGCCTCGATGGCACTGGTGTCGTGCCGCACGTCGAAGTGTTTGCGCAATCCACCGAGGCTTTTGCTGCTGACATTCCACGGCAGAATCTGCGCCCGATGAATCCAGTCCGTCTCGGCCGGTATGACGTAAAAACCCAGCGTCGGGATATCCACGGACACCTCGAAGCGGTGCTCTTCGCGCGCCGCGAACAGCGTGCTGCTGAACAGCGTCAGCAGGCCCGCGCTCACGGCCATGAACGATTGTTTGATCATCTCAGGTCATCCCGTGATTAGCGGCCGGCAACGCGCAAGGTTTTCTTGCTGGCGCCTTCCACCAGATTGAAGCGATATTCGCGCCCGGGTTTCTTCTCGAACTCGAAACTGTTGCCGGCGCGCACGTGGTGCTTCGTGGTCGGTTCGCAGGCGGTTTCGTCCGTCAGTGCGCAGTTGCGAAACTCGTCGACCACGACCACGGTGTTGCCGTTGTTGCGCACGCGATAGGTGGTCGGGGTGTCTTCGATCACGCTGTCGAAACGGCTGTCTTTCGGGCGTACGAAGAACACCGTACCGAAACCGGTCATGACGTTGACCCCGGCTGACAAGGTGTTTTTGTACTGTTCGCGCTCATCGGCGGACACCGCGAACTCGTCTTCTTTTTCCGGAACCACGGGGATGAAGCGCACGCGGAAATAGCGCTCCCGGTCGCGCTCGCCCAGCAACACCAGGCGCGTGCCCTGCATGCCATTGGCCGGGACGATCAGCCGCGCCGGGCTGGCCATCAGGCCGTCACGGCTGCTCATGTCCGCCTGATTCCTGACTTCGATCTCCCGCGATTTGCCGTCGGCGTCGTAGATGATTTCGAGGATGTTGACCTTGACGAACGCGGTGCTGTCACCGCTGTTGAATACGCGCTTGAGGTAGGTGCTTTTGTCACCCTCGAGATAGTCGTACACCGTTCCGACATTGATCTGTGGAGCGGCCTGCAGGGCGAAGGACAACCCGCTCAAACCGATTGATAACAACAAACGTTTCATCACCTTGATTCCTTGGTCATTGAACACACTGCCGACGTGGCGCTTCGATAGGCGGCCCATCAGATATCCGAATCCCAGATCACAATCACCGTGCCCCTGTAGCTGCCGCTCTCGCCGGGGCGCAGCATGGTGGCCATCGAATGGGGCGGCACTTCGAAATGCAGGACGCCGGGAGCCCGATCCACATAGAACCCGGGTTTGAAATACAGCGCGTTCTCCTCCCCCGATTTCAGGCGCAAGCGTTTTACCGGTTGGCCGGACAGGTCGGAGAGGCCATTGGGCAGACTGACACTGACGAACATCTCGGCCCGGCGATTGGTCTCGGCATCCTCGATGGCGCACTCGCCATTCAATCCGGGCCCGCACATCATTTGCATCTTGAACCGCGACGAGGCCGAGATAGTGAACGTCTGGTCACGGAACAGGCTCACCGGCCGCCGCCCGGCCTGCAACCAGCCCTGCCAGCCACCGGCGGGCACCAGGCGGACTTTTTCCCCGCCGGGCGGGATATCGACCTTGAGCTCATGTTCAACGTCGAGGCGAAAGTCCAGAACGATGATGTCGTCAGTCGGAACCATGACATCGCCCAGGTCAAAGTCCTGATTGGGTCCGATCCGAAACACGTGCTGCCCGGTGTATTGCCCCTCAACCATCGCCAACGGATCAGGCGTTACCAGCTCGTAGGTGATATCGAACGTTTCATATTTGAAGGGTTGGGGAATATTGAACATCGCTTTCTTCGAGCAGGTGCCTGCGTCGATCGGATGCCGCCAGAAACTGTTGAAGCCGATGTTGTTGCCCGCTCCCATCAAGCCAGTACAGGGCGGACCGGCGAAGCTCCAGGTGCCGTTTTCAAAAAGAAAACTGTGCCCCAAGCCGTTGGTGAGTTCTGGCGCAGGCAGTGGCAGCTTGTAAGCAACGCCCATTCCCGCGACACGAAACCTGACCACCTGAGGCGGGGCAGTCGGGTGAGTGACGGTGATGGTTTGCCATTGCGACGGAATGTTGAACATCGCGCCCTGTCTCTCGAGGCTGTGGCCGCCCTGAATGGTCGCATTCGCATGGGACTGAATGGGCAGACGCAGACTGAACAGATTCTCCGCCCGGCATTGCGGCGGGTTATCAAGACAAAAGCCAGTGACCGGGGTTCTGTTCTCGAACCGGTTGAATTGAGGGTTAGCGGGGTTGGGCTTGAACACTGCGCGGATTTCTTGAGTAACCGCTTCGGCGGATGAAGACAACGTCATCATCAACACCCCCGACATGACTAAGACACGTTTTACCGAGCTCCAGGCTCCTGTCATATGCATCACTGATCCAGTCCTCGAGATCCTGTGTGGGGAGTTTTTCATCCTGATTGCTCTGCGCTGAAACCGGCCTCGGCCAACGTGTCCGGCGAACAGCGCAAATCACCGATCATCAGCACGTTGTTTTCACGGCGGTGTCTGTCGATATCGAGCCGGAACCGGCAAAGCAATTGATCGGCGTAGCGCACTTCGAGCGTCGGTGCGCCGGCGTGCATTTCCATCGAGAAAAATCCGTCGACTTCGCTGACCCCACGGCTGGCGTGATTGATCACGTGGTGGCCCTTGAGCGGCCGGCCCTGCGGGTCGAGCAGGCGCCCGAGCACGGTGACGGTTTGCATCACGCGGACCTTGCGGTACTCCACGCCGCCCTTGTTCAGGTGATAGCGGGTACGGGCCGGCTCGATGCTGGCCGCCGGGACGTGATTGCCTTCGAAATCGAAGCTCACCGAGCTGTTGCGATACGCCGTGAGCGGGATGAAATTGCGCCCCGGGCGCAGCGCCGCGCTGCCGCCACTGAGGTCGTCGGCGCGCAGGGCGACGTCGGTGATATCCGACTCGACATCGACGATCATCCCGGCGCCGCGGCCCTGATGCTGACTGGTCAGCACCAGCCGCTGAGCGCCGACGATCACGCTGCTGTCGAGGTTCACGCCACCGGTGAAGTTGCCGTTATAGGACGAGCGCTGCAGGAAGCCGTCGCCATTGATCCAGTCGGTTCGGAAGTTGGCCAGGCTCGCCAGACCAACGCCGTAGGTATCGGTCAGCGCCGTGAGCGAAACGCTTTGCAGCACGTGGTCCTGCCAGTCCTTGCGATAGCCGAGCGAGGCATTGTTGTCGCGCCCGCCGTCGCGTGCCGTGCGGCTGCCGATGCTGCCCGAGACCTGCTGGCCGGGGCCGCCCAGCGCCATGCTGATGCTCAGGTCGACCCCGCGATTGCGCGCATCGCCGCTGCTGTAGCTGCCCGGTCGATCGAACAGCGACAACCGCCAGTTGGCATCGCTGCCGAACAACTCGGTGCGCTGGCTCCAGCCAAGGTCCATGCCCACGCCTTCGACGTTGCCTTCGCTGTGCGAAACCCGTGCGCTCAAGGAATTCTTGCGGCTGAGGCGATGGTTGATCGCCAGCGACGAATTGCTGGTTTCGCCGATGAACACATTGCGCTGACGCACGCGGGTGCCGTCGGGCAGCGTGTCGTAACTGTTGCGGGTGTCGAGCCAGCTGCGGTTGTGGCTGACCACCAGGCTGCCGGCGCCGTAGTTGTAAAGGCCCTGCACATCGGCGCCGGTGCCGTGATCCTCGGTCTGATAGAGGTTGGCGAAAAAGCTGACGCTGTCGGCCAGGCTCCAGTCGATCGAGGTGCCGTACTGCAAGGTGTCGCGCACCTGACGTGCCGACAACCCGAGGATCACTCGCGGGTGCAGCAGGTAGTTGAGCGCGGCGCCGGCGGTGAATTCACCGCTGTTCTGTTCGTCCCAGTTGCTGAGCAATTTGCTTTCCTGCCCGGCGAACAGGTTGTAGCGCCAGCGCTCGTCGAGGTTGCGCCAGTTCACCGGTTTGTACACCAGTTCCTGGGTGGTCGAGGTGGTCTGGCCGTCTTCGATCAGGCGCACTTCGACCTCGTAGATGCCGCCGGGCAATGGCCGGGTGTCGAGGGTCTGCAGGCCGGCAGTGACTGATTGGGTGTTGATCAGCAGGCCATCGCGATAGATCTCCACCGACGCCTGGCGATTGGCCGTGACGAAAATCGGGTACACGCTGGGGCGCGGGCTGTCGACAGCGAGGCTGTCGGAGCTGCCGTACATCACGCCCACCGCCGTGTCCGGGCTGGTGCCGAACGACCGTGGCTGGCGGGTCAGTCCTTCGGAATTGGGGGTGAAATAGCCCAGACGGAAAAAACTGCCCTGCAATTCACGCTGGGTGTAGAGCTCGTGTACCGCGTGATAGGTCCGGGTGTCCGGCCCGCCGAGGCGCGCCAGCTGCATATTGAAGGACTGGCTCCAGTTGCCGAGGCTGGCACTGGCTTCCAGACCGAAACGGCCACCCAGATCCTGATCCTGGCCACCGTTGAGATTGAGCTGATTGCGCAGCATCAGACCGCTGCTGCCGCCCTCCGGCTGCTCATGGAAACGTTGCGCCTGCAAATCACGCTCGGCGTTTTCCGTGACGATCGACAGCAGCGAGCTTTCGAGGTTGTAGTGCACCGCCAGCAGTTGCTCCGGGCATTGGCTGCTGCAACTTCCCAGGGCGATCCCGGGTTTGAGGATGCTCGCCCAGGTTTCACGCTCGACGGCGCTGATGCGACTGTCACTGGTGTCGGTGAAGTCGAGCAGGGTAATGCGGTCGTCACGCGACAAGACGATCATTGCCTCGCCAAGAGGTTGCTGATCAAGTTCTACGCGAACAGCCAATGGAACATCAAAGAAGTGCTCTTCAAAGTCTGCCGGCAACCCTTTGGCCTGGGCCAACAAACTTCGCGGCGTATTATCAACGGATGCGGGCGCCGCGAGTACGCCGCTGCAAGTCAGCAACGCAAGCGCAGCCGCGATGGGCGTCATCGGAAACATGAACGAATACTCTGATTACCGGAAAGTAAAAGTCCGGCCGGACAACTACAAAGTTGCAAGTTGCCGACCGGTTACGCCACTTGAACAAGTAACGTCAGGTATTGCCGTTATGCCTCAGACCGAAGGTTCCACGACCAGCATGACCACGCCGGTGTAGTCGCCAGGGGCGGGTTTGGCACCGGTAGCGCTGATCTTGAAGGGTGCGCGATAGCGCGTATTGGACTCGGTGTCACCGACCACTTCCTGAGAAAGGGTGGTCAGTGTCTTGCCGTTGAGTTCGACCTTCAGATCGACGGTCTTGTTGCCGGCGATCAGCTTCGGCACGCCTTCCAGACGGGCGTGAACCTTGCCGGCGGTGTGCAGCACGTCGAAGTGACCGTTGACCTCGCGCATCGAATCGGTGGACGGGTTGTAGCTCATGTCCTGATCCTTGTTGACCAGGTCGGCATCCACCGGCACCGCGTAGAAGTCATCAGGCGGCACGTGCGCCACGATGCTGATCGAGTGCTTGGCTTCGGTGGCGGCAAACGCCATCGAGGCGCTCATGGCCAATACGGTCAGAGGGGCGGCAAAGGCGAGTTTCTTGAGCATCATTGAATACCTGTCTTATATAAATTAGTTGATTCATCGAAAGATCAAGATGAGCACAACAGTCACGAGCAGTTAGTGACTCACCGTTAACTTTCAACGCCGAGGCATGGTCAACCAATTTATATTTAAAGTAAGCAGGCAATGTCCTGCGACCTTGTAGCCTGAGCGCCATTAGATGAGAGAGAAAAAACCGCGAAAATCAGGAAAGTTCCTGTTCAACTGTAAGAGACAGGCTACAACGCGCCACCCGTGTGACTCTACGCGCCAGAACTTTGCGGCAACTTCCGTAAGACCGATACCACACTTTCCCGAGATTAAAGGGCGAAACCGGACATTAGAGAGTTAGCACTAAACTGCGCCTTTGCCGCGGGATTTAATACCGGTTTTTTTTGATCGTTTTCCGGTTTTTGCGCCTGCGGATTCGATGAATCAGATCTGCACCGTTGGTCAGGACCTCTTGCGCCGGCGTAAAGATATATCTTAAGTTGTATCTAAACACGACGAGAGAGAAGGCAAAAATGAGAGACCATCATTCCCCCCACCATCACCGCGAACACGGCGACGGCCGTGACGGCTTCGAAAAACGCCCCGGCCGTGAACGCGGCGGGCGCGGCCCACGGGTCTTCGCCCCCGGTGATCTGAAATTGCTGCTGCTGGCGCTGATCGCCGAGCAGCCCTGCCATGGCTATGACCTGATTCGCCAGATCGAAGGCATGTTCGATGGCGCCTACAGCCCCAGCCCCGGCGTGATCTACCCGACCCTGACGTTCCTCGAAGAAAGTGACCTGATCAGCGGCGACGCCGAGGCCGGCAAAAAACGCTACAGCGTGACTGAGGCCGGTCGTTTGTCTTTAAGCGAGCAAGCGGTAGCGCTGGATGGCGTGCGCATGCGCATCGACGTCAGCAAGCGTTCACTGCGCGGCCATGACCGGCCGCCGGAAATCCACGAGGCGGTGCACAACCTGCGCCACGCCTTGCAGCTGCACCACGGACGCTGGAGCGCGGAAGAAATCCAACGGGTTGCCGTGCTGCTCAACGACACCGCCAAAGCCATCGTCGACGGCCCTGCCGTTCAATTTGCCCCGGAGAAAGCCGAATGACTGCAGTCGATACGCAAACCATTCACCGTGTGATGCACGAAATCAAACGCCGCAAACTCGAAGTGCTGCGCGTGGTCGACCTGACCCCGCGCATGCGCCGCATCACCCTTGGCGGGCCGGAACTGGCCGGTTTCATCAGCCTGGGCACCGACGATCACGTCAAACTGCTGTTCCCGCAGAACGCCGAACAAACCGCTGCGCTGGAAACCATGGTGCTCGGCGCCGGCAAGGACAACGGCCCGCTGCCCGAGATGCGCGACTACACCCCGCGCCGCTACGACCTGGAAAAACTCGAGCTGGACATCGACTTCGTCCTGCACGGCGACGGCCCTGCCTCGACCTGGGCTGAACAGGCCAGACCCGGGCAATTCCTGCACATCGGCGGGCCACGCGGTTCGATGATCGTGCCGGACATCTTCGACAGCTACCTGCTGATCGGCGACGAAACCGCCCTGCCCGCCATCGCCCGCCGCCTCGAAGGTCTGGCGGCCAATCGCAAGGCGCTGGTGGTGATCGAAGTGGAGAACGGTGCCGAGCAACAAGTGCTGGAGAGTGCGGCGCAGGTCAATGTGATCTGGGTGTTGCGCGAGGGCGGCAAGGACAACCTGCTGACCACGGTCAAAGAGCTGCAGGTGCCTAAAGGCAATCTGTATGCGTGGGTGGCGACCGAGACCAAGGTCTCGCGGCAGATCCGTCGGGTGCTGCTGGATGAGCATGGGCTCAATGAACAGTTCGTCAAAGCCGTCGGCTACTGGCGGGCTGAGGGTTCGGCAGAAGAGTGATTTGCCCTTGTGGGAGCGGGCTTGCTCGCGAATGCGGTCGATCATTCAACCATGATGTTGACTGACCTGACGCCTTCGCGAGCAAGCCCGCTCCCACTTTGACCTTTTAACTTCGTCCTGACTGCCAGCGGTCGACCCCGATCACCAACAACCCAATCAGCACAAACCCCACCAATATCCCTCCGGCATTGATGAACACCTGTGCATAACCCAGCAGCGCCACATCGATGAACGGATACGCATACGCGCCGAGCAGATGCCCGCGCAGCAGCGCGTAAACGAAGTACAGCAGCGGATAGATCAGCCACAGCGCCAGGTGCTTCAGGCGCAACGAACCCTTCGGTACGCAAAACCACCAGTAGCCAAGAAACAGCAACGGCATCACGTCGTGCAACAATTCATCGGCAATAAACTGCCAGCCTTCAGGGTGCCATAAATGCCGCAGCAAAATGCTGTAGGCCAACCCCACCACGGCAATGCTCACCGCCACCCCACTGCTGACCCATGGCTGCAGAAACCAGCGTTGCGCAGCGGATTCACGCCGGGTGATCGCGCAGGTCAGCACCGTCGCCACCAGCGTGTTGGTCAACACCGTGAAGTAACTGAAGAAACTCACCAGCCCGCCCAGCAGACTGGCATCGACACTCAGTCGCGCAAGGAAAATCAGGTACAGCTGAATGCTCAACCCGGCCCAGCCGAGGCTGGCGAGGAGCGTGATCAGGCGTCGCCGCGAAACGGCGTTCATCTCAGAGCGGACGCTTGGTGCGCATCAGCTTCACGTACAGGCGCTCGACCTTCTCCCGCGCCCACGGGGTTTTGCGCAGGAACGTCAGGCTCGACTTGATGCTCGGGTCGCTCTTGAAGCAGCGGATATCGATGCGCTCGGCCAACCCCGACCACTCGTAATGCGCCACCAGCGCATTGAGGATCTGTTCAAGGGTTACGCCATGCAGCGGATCGGGAGTGTGGTCGTTCATGCCAGGCCTTTGGACGGAGTGAAAATGCACAAGCCGCGCACCTTAGCCGAGGGGCCGGTCAGGTGGAAGGCCTTGCATCAAATGTAGGCCAACCCGAGAAGATCGCAGCCTGCGGCCATCGCCACAATGCGCCCGTTTGCCGCACTGTTACCGAATCCGAAACGCTGCATGTCTGCAAAAGCCCTTTGTCTTTTTGTTACAGATCATTATCCTGCCGCCCTTCAGCTGAATCGCTTCACTGCCTGCGTCAAATTGAAGCGCTCGGTTTACCCCCGTAAAACACCAAAAAAAGACTGACCCATGCCTGATTTTTCCTTCTCCCGAGACAGCGCTATCTCAACCCTGCGCCTGCTCGGCGGCTGCACCGCGCTCGGCTTCGCCACCTACGCCCAGGCGGCACCCGCCTTCGACAGCGACTCACCGTGGATGCTCGGTGACTGGAACGGCACGCGTACCGAGCTGGCGGAAAAAGGCTACGACTTCAAACTCAATTACACCGGCGAAATGGGCAGCAACCTGCACGGCGGCTACGACCACGATCGCACCGCGCGTTACAGCGATCAGTTCGGTCTGGGCACCCACCTGGACCTGCAAAAAATCCTCGGCTGGGACGACGCCGAATTTCAGCTGACCATCACCAAGCGCAGCGGCAACAACATCAGCAATGACCGGATCAACGATCCACGCGTTGGCGGCTTCACCTCGGCCCAGGAAGTCTGGGGCCGTGGCCAGACCACACGCCTGACGCAGATGTGGTATCAGCAGAAATTCTTCGACCAGAAGCTCGACATCAAGGTCGGCCGCTTCGGCGAAGGCGAAGACTTCAACAGCTTCCCGTGCGACTTCCAGAACCTGGCGTTCTGCGGCTCGCAGGTCGGCAACTGGGTCGGCGGCATCTGGTACAACTGGCCGGTCAGCCAGTGGGCACTGCGGGTCAAATATCACCTGACCCCGGAGCTGTACGCGCAAGTCGGCGCCTACGAGCAGAACCCGTCGAACCTCGATCGCGGCAACGGCTTCAAGCTCAGCGGCAGCGGCACCCAGGGCGCCGTGCTGCCGGTGGAACTGGTGTGGACGCCGAAGCTCAACGACCTGCCGGGCGAATACCGTGCCGGTTACTACTACAGCAGCGCCAAGGCCTCTGACGTCTATAAAGACCAGAACGGCCAGCCCGCCGCACTGAGCGGCGAAGCCTACCGCAGCGCGTCGAGCAAGCACGGCGTGTGGTTCGGCGCCCAGCAGCAAATCACCAGCATCGCCAGCGATCACTCGCGCGGCTTGAGCGTGTTCGCCAACGCGACGATGCACGACAAGAAAACCAACGCGATCGACAACTACGTGCAGGCCGGCGTGGTCTACAAAGGCCCGTTCGATGCCCGCGCCAAGGACGACATCGGTTTCGCCCTGGCCCGCGTCCACGTCAACCCGGCCTTCCGCAAGAACGCCGAAGCGAGCAATCAGGCGCACGCGGTTTACGACTACGACGATCCGTCATTCCTGCCACCGCAGGACACCGAATACAGCGCCGAACTGTATTACGGCGTGCACCTCGCCAACTGGCTGACCGTGCGCCCGAACCTGCAATACATTCGCCATCCGGGCGGCGTGAACGAGGTCGATGACGCACTGATCGCGGGGATCAAGATCCAGTCTTCGTTCTAAAGATTTACGCAAATCCCCCCTGTGGGAGCGGGCTTGCTCGCGAAGGCGGCGTGTCAGTCGATGCATCAGCCTTCTGACATACCGCTTTTGCGAGCAAGCCCGCTCCCACAGGGGGATTTATGAAATTTGTTAGCTACACAAGTTTTATCTGAACCATACCTGCGCCCAATCGTCATCTAGAGTGACTAAAGCGCGGGACTAAATAAACGTCACGGAGAATCACACTATGAGCACTGAAAGTGCTTCGAGTCGGGGCCGTCTGTTACCGAGCCTGCTCGGCATTCTGCTTCTACTGATGGGCCTGGCCATGCTGGCCGGGGGAGTCAAGCTGAGCATGCTCGGCGGCTCGCTGTACTACCTGCTGGCCGGTATCGGCATTGCGCTGAGCGGCATTCTGTTGCTGCTGCGTCGTCGCGCAGCGCTGGGCCTGTACGCCATCGTGTTGTTCGCCAGCACGGTCTGGGCCTTGTGGGAAGTCGGTCTGGACTGGTGGCAACTGGTGCCGCGTCTGGCACTGTGGTTTGTCCTCGGCATCGTGATGTTGCTGCCGTGGTTCCGTCGTCCGCTGCTGCTTGCCGGCCCGGCGCCGATGGGCACGGGTGGTCTGAGCGTGGCTGTGGTGTTGGCCGGCGTCACTGCCCTGGCCAGCCTGTTCACCCACCCCGGGGAAACCTTTGGCGAACTGGGCCGCGACACCGCAGACATGACCAGCACCGCGCCAGCCATGCCGGATGGCGAATGGCAGGCTTATGGCCGCACCGAGTTCGGTGACCGCTACTCGCCGCTGAAGCAGATCACCCCGGCCAACGTCGGCAAGCTGAAAGAGGCCTGGCGCATCCAGACCGGCGACCTGCCGACGTCTGATGACCCGGTCGAGCTGACCAACGAAAACACCCCGCTCAAAGTCAACGGCATGATCTATGCCTGCACCGCGCACAGCAAAGTGCTGGCACTGGACCCGGACACCGGCAAGGAAATCTGGCGCTTCGACCCGCAGATCAAGAGCCCGGTGGGCTTCAAGGGCTTCGCCCACATGACCTGCCGTGGCGTGTCGTACTACGACGAAGCCGCCTACGCGAAAGCTGATAACGCCGCCTCGGCCGTTATCTCCGAAGCCGGCAAAGCCGTTGCCCAGGCCTGCCCGCGTCGTCTGTACCTGCCAACCGCCGATGCACGCCTGATCGCACTGAACGCCGACACCGGCAAGATTTGCGAAGGCTTCGGCAAAAACGGCGTGGTCGACCTGACCCAGGGCATCGGCCCGTTCACCGCCGGTGGCTACTACTCCACCTCGCCAGCGGCGATTACCCGTGATCTGGTGATCATGGGCGGTCACGTCACCGACAACGAATCGACCAACGAGCCATCGGGCGTGATCCGCGCCTTCGACGTGCACGACGGCCACCTCGTGTGGAACTGGGACAGCGACAAGCCAGACGCCACCGAGCCTTTGGCGCCGGGCGAAATCTACAGCCGTAACTCGGCGAACATGTGGTCGCTGGCCAGCGTCGATGAAAAACTCGGCATGGTTTATCTGCCACTGGGCAACCAGACTCCGGACCAGTGGGGCGCCGACCGCACCCCTGGCGCCGAGAAATTCAGCGCCGGCATCGTCGCGCTGGACCTGGCCACCGGTAAAGTGCGCTGGAACTACCAGTTCACCCACCACGACCTGTGGGACATGGACGTTGGCAGCCAGCCAACCCTGCTCGACATGAAAACCGCCGACGGCGTGAAACCGGCGCTGATCGCCCCGACCAAACAGGGCAGCCTGTACGTCCTCGACCGTCGTGACGGCACGCCAATCATCCCGATCCGCGAAATCCCGGTTCCGCAAGGCGCCGTGAAAGGCGACCACACCGCACCGACCCAGGCCCGTTCGGACCTCAACCTGCTGGCCCCGGAACTGACCGAAAAAGCCATGTGGGGCGCGAGCCCGTTCGACCAGATGCTGTGCCGCATCCAGTTCAAGGAACTGCGCTACGAAGGCCAATACACGCCTCCGTCGGAGCAAGGCAGCCTGATCTACCCGGGTAACGTCGGCGTGTTCAACTGGGGCGGCGTCTCGGTCGACCCGGTTCGCCAGATGCTGTTCACCAGCCCGAACTACATGGCCTTCGTCTCGAAGATGATCCCGCGCGCCGAAGTGGCCGCCGACAGCAAACGCGAAAGCGAAACCGCCGGTATCCAGCCAAACACTGGCGCGCCATACGCGGTGACCATGCACCCGTTCATGTCGCCCTTCGGCGTACCGTGCCAGGCCCCGGCCTGGGGCTACGTCGCCGGTATCGACCTGACCACCGGCAAAGTCGTGTGGAAACGCAAGAACGGCACCAGCCGCGACAGCTCGCCAATCCCGATCGGCTTCACCCTTGGCGTGCCAAGCATGGGCGGCTCGATGGTGACTGCGGGCGGCGTCGGCTTCCTCAGCGGCACCCTCGACCAGTACCTGCGCGCCTACGACGTGAACACTGGTAAAGAGCTGTGGAAATCGCGTCTGCCTGCCGGCGGCCAAGCGACCCCGATGACCTATACCGGCAAGGACGGCAAGCAATACGTCCTGCTGGTGGTGGGTGGTCACGGTTCGCTGGGCACCAAGATGGGTGACTACGTGATTGCGTACAAACTGCCGGAATAAGTTTTAGCGGCGGTAATAGAAAGGCGATGTTCCGTGAGGGACATCGCCTTTTTTGTTGCACACAGCTTTTCTGAACTCACTGAAAAACCTGTGGGAGCGGGCTTGCTCGCGAAGGCGGTGTGTCAGCCAATTAATTTGCCACTGACACACCGCTTTCGCGAGCAAGCCCGCTCCCACAATGGACGGTGTCCGTCCTACAGAAGCGCGTTACATGCGGGAGTTTTCTGACAAGTCGCGTCGGTTGTGCTTCGGAAGTCGGCTGGATAGGCTTTGAAGATCGCTGGAAATTCAGCGAACGGGCGTCGCGGCCTGATAACTGATGCATAATCGCCAACCTGACAGCACCTGCCGGTGCCTGTTGGTTGTTTCATGGCGGCTGTGCGCGGGATACCTTTCTAGGGGGGTATGCCGATTTCTCAGTTATCGGTCCGCGAACCCGCGTACAGCTGCCACCTCAGATTGCGTCGCGGCAATCGAAGGTAGCTCCACTTCACCAACTGAGAACTCATCATGATCAAACCCACACCGAATCCCCCCGAAACCTCCCCCTACGAATCCCTCGATTCCAGAAAACTCCACGACGCCGCCGAGCGTGCGCTGGATCACTACCTGAAACCCTCCGCCGCCGCTGTGAGACTCCACAAACCCAGCAGCATGTTCCAGGTCGCCCCAGACATGGACAACGAAAGCCTGCTGGTTCACGCCTGCGAATCACTGGCCTCGGCGAGCATCATGACCAGCGACATCGCAGCCTATGTGGACAGCCCGCAGCGGCAGACGATTCTGGCGATCCAGCAGATCATCATGCTGGCTGAACTGGCGGTGAATCGGGTGCTGGATAATGTGGAAATCACCCAATCTGCGGCGCACAGCTGAGCCATAGTGGGAGCGGGCTTGCTCGCGAAAGCGTCAGCACACCCAACACTTGCGGTGACTGACACACCGCTTTCGCGAGCAAGCCCGCTCCCACAGTAGAATTGGGTGAGTCAGGTGGAGACTGGTCGGCTCGCAGGCCGCCATCGCGAGCAGGCTCACTCCTACAGTTGGAATGGGTGTGGTCAGTTGGAGATCGGTCGGCTGTCAGGCCGCCATCGCGAGCAGGCTCACTCCTACAGTTGGAATCGGTGTGGTCAGGTGGAGATTGGTCGGCTCGTAGGCCGCCATCGCGAGCAGGCTCACTCCTACAGTTGGAATCGGTGTGGTCAGGTGGAGATTGGTCGGCTCGTAGGCCGCCATCGCGAGCAGGCTCACTCCTACAGTTGGAATGGGTGTGGTCAGGTGGAGATTGGTCGGCTCGTAGGCCGCCATCGCTGGCAAGCCAGCTCCCACAGTTTTGATTTGTGTATGCCCCATGCGGCGCAGCCGCCCCACTCAACACAATGAGCGCAAGCTCGAGTACCGCTTTTGATCTTGATCCACGGGCGACGTCGGAAGGCTGAGTGGAGGGATTGATCCGGGGGTGGGAGCGCAGCGACCGTTTGGCGCAGCCAAACACAGCGAGAGGAGGTGCAGCGAAGCAAACCGGAGACGCTGCGCCCGGATCAATCCCGGAACGAAGGAACCCCGAGCCCCAGCGAGCGGGCCGAACGCAGGAGCAAGCGTTTTTTGCTTACTTTTTTAGGCGCTTGTAAAAAAGTGAGTCGCCGTAAGGGCGAAACCCTAAGTAGCCGTTACCAAAAAAACGGATATGTACACAAAAAACCAAGAACCTGGTCGGCCCAAAGGCCGCCAAGTCCAAAGCGAGCCCCCTGTCAAAACCCTGAACACACAAGCAGAAACACCCACCCCCATTGAAACCACCCAAAGCCTGCCCCATCTAAGACCCATACCCCATTGCGCAGGTGCCCCAATGAGCGACCAGCAAGAATTCCCGGACAACCCCGACGACTACACCGAAGCTGACCACATCGAACACCACTCCACCGGCAAAGGCCTCGCCCTGCCCGGCCAGAACCTGCCGGACAAGGTCTACGTCATCCCGATCCACAATCGCCCGTTCTTCCCGGCCCAAGTGCTGCCAGTCATCGTCAACGAAGAACCCTGGGCCGAAACGCTCGATCTGGTGAGCAAATCCGAACACCACTCCCTGGCCCTGTTCTTCATGGACACGCCCCAGGAAGACCCACGCCACTTCAACACCAAAGCCCTGCCGCAATACGGCACGTTGGTGAAGGTGCACCACGCCAGCCGTGAAAACGGCAAACTGCAGTTCGTCGCCCAGGGCCTGAGCCGCGTACGCATCAAGACCTGGCTCAAGCACCATCGTCCACCGTACCTGGTGGAAGTCGAATACCCGCACCAGCCGACCGAGCCGACCGATGAGGTCAAGGCCTACGGCATGGCGCTGATCAACGCGATCAAGGAACTGCTGCCGCTGAACCCGTTGTACAGCGAAGAGCTGAAGAACTACCTCAACCGCTTCAGCCCCAACGATCCGTCGCCGCTGACCGACTTCGCCGCCGCCCTGACCTCCGCCACCGGTTCCGAGCTGCAAGAAGTGCTCGACTGCGTGCCGATGCTCAAGCGCATGGAAAAAGTCCTGCCGATGCTGCGCAAGGAAGTTGAAGTCGCGCGCCTGCAGAAAGAGATCTCCGCCGAGGTCAATCGCAAGATTGGCGAGCATCAGCGCGAGTTCTTCCTCAAGGAACAACTCAAGGTCATCCAGCAGGAACTCGGCCTGACCAAGGACGACCGCAGCGCCGACCTTGAACAATTCGAGCAACGCCTGGAAGGCAAAGTCCTGCCGGCGCAGGTACAGAAACGCCTCGAAGAGGAAATGAACAAGCTGTCGATCCTCGAAACCGGATCGCCGGAGTACGCGGTCACCCGCAACTACCTCGACTGGGCGACCTCGGTGCCGTGGGGCGTGTACGGCGAGGACAAACTCGACCTCAAGCACGCGCGCAAGGTGCTCGACAAACACCACGCCGGCCTCGATGACATCAAGGATCGCATCCTCGAATTCCTCGCCGTCGGTGCCTACAAAGGCGAGATCAGCGGCTCGATCGTGCTGCTGGTCGGCCCGCCGGGCGTGGGTAAAACCAGCGTCGGCAAATCCATCGCCGAATCCCTCGGCCGACCGTTCTACCGCTTCAGCCTCGGCGGCATGCGTGACGAAGCCGAGATCAAGGGCCACCGCCGCACCTACATCGGCGCGCAGCCGGGCAAACTGGTGCAGGCGTTGAAAGACGTCGAAGTGATGAACCCGGTGATCATGCTCGACGAGATCGACAAGATGGGCCAGAGCTACCAGGGCGACCCGGCCTCGGCGCTGCTGGAGACTCTCGATCCGGAACAGAACGTCGAATTCCTCGATCACTACCTCGACCTGCGCATGGACCTGTCGAAAGTCCTGTTCGTGTGCACCGCCAACACCCTGGATTCGATTCCCGGCCCGTTGCTGGACCGGATGGAAGTGATTCGCCTGTCGGGCTACATCACCGAAGAAAAAGTCGCCATCGCCAAGCGCCACCTGTGGCCGAAGCTTCTGGAAAAGGCCGGCGTGTCCAAAGCCAGCCTGAGCATCAGCGACAGCGCGCTCAAGGCCTTGATCGACGGTTACGCCCGTGAAGCCGGGGTGCGCCAACTGGAAAAACAGATGGGCAAACTGGTGCGCAAAGCGGTGATGAAGCTGATCGACGACCCGAAAGCGGTGATCAAACTCGGCCCGAAAGACCTCGAAGCCTCGCTGGGTCATCCGGTGTTCCGCAACGAACAAGTGCTGTCCGGCACCGGCGTTATCACCGGTCTGGCCTGGACCAGCATGGGCGGCGCGACCCTGCCGATCGAAGCGACGCGAATTCACACGCTCAATCGCGGTTTCAAACTCACCGGGCAACTGGGTGATGTGATGAAAGAGTCGGCGGAGATCGCTTACAGCTACGTCAGCTCGCACCTGAAATCGTTCGGCGGCGATCCTAAGTTCTTCGATGAAGCCTTTGTCCACCTGCACGTGCCGGAAGGCGCGACACCGAAGGACGGTCCAAGCGCCGGCGTGACCATGGCCAGTGCCCTGCTTTCGCTCGCACGCAACCAGGCGCCGAAAAAAGGCGTGGCGATGACCGGCGAACTGACCCTGACCGGGCATGTGCTGCCGATTGGCGGGGTACGCGAGAAAGTCATCGCGGCGCGGCGGCAGAAGATTTTCGAGCTGATCCTGCCCGAACCGAACCGCGGTAACTTCGAAGAACTGCCGGACTATCTGAAAGAGGGAATTACCGTGCACTTTGCCAAGCGCTTTGCGGATGTGGCGAAAGTGTTGTTCTGACAGTTATCCAGAGCCTGACACACCGCCTTCGCGAGCAAGCCCGCTCCCACATTGGTTGTGTGGTGATCACAAATCCTGTGTTCATCACAAAACCCTGTGGGAGCGGGCTTGCTCGGGAAGGCGTCTGTAGCGACACCACTAAACCGCCCGACGGTCACACTTTGTCTCATCTTCAGTTATGCTCGCCGTTCGTCGCCAACACCGGAGCCACTGAGCCTATGTCCCCCACTCGCCTGTTCATCCCCCTCGCCCTTTCCCTGCTGGCCGCCTGCGCCACGCAGCCGAAACACAACGTGACCGTGGAAAAACAGAGCGAATGCCCCGTGCGGCTGACCAACGGACAAAACCTGATCGTGATGCTGCCAAGCAATCCGACCACGGGTTATCGCTGGGCGATTCAGGATTCGGCGGGCGGTGTGCTCCATGCCCTCAGCCCCGAGGTTTACAGCAGCCCGAAAGATTCCGGCATGGTCGGCGCGGGCGGTTTTTCCACCTGGCGTTTCCAGGCCTTTGCCACTGGCACCGGCCGCCTGCGCCTGACCTCGCAGCAACCTTGGGAGCCCGAAGTAACACCAGTGGAAACCTTCGACTGCGCCATCTCGGTGAACTGACCGTGGGCTGGCTGATTCTGGCGCTGATGGGCGCGGTGACGTTTCTCTACGGCGTGAGCACCCATGCGGCGCTGCTCTGCCTGTTGGTCAAACCGCTGCCGGTGCTGGCGCTGCTCGGCTGGCTGCACGATGCGCCACCCAGCGACTATCGGCGCTGGATCAGTCTGGGGCTGATTTTCTCGTTACTCGGTGACGTGTTGCTGGCGTGGCCGGGGGATTTGTTCGTGTTTGGCCTGGGTGCGTTTCTGGTCGCGCACCTGGCCTATCTCAAGGCTTACCTCAGCGATTGCAAGCGTCTGGCGCTCTTGCCGCTGGTGCTCGCGCTCGGCGTGGGCGCGGTGCTGCTGGGGCTGCTGATCTCCAGTGGTCTTGGGCCATTGCTGGTGCCGGTGGTCGTCTACGGCACCGCGATCAGCGCCATGCTCTGGCGCGCCCTCGCCCGCCTCGGCACCGACGTGCCCAAGCGTTCGGCGCTGCTGGCGGCAGCGGGTGCGGTGGCGTTCGTGTTCTCCGACAGCGTGATCGGCATTGATCGCTTCGTATCGCCATTCCACGCGGCCCCATACGTGATCATCCTCAGCTACTGGCTGGGCCAGTGGGGGATTGCCGCTTCGGCGTTTTCCCCCACCAAACGATGAAACCGTTGTGGCGAGGGAGCTTGCTCCCGCTCGGCTGCGCAGCAGTCGTAAAACCTGAGTACGAGGTATACCTGCAGTATCGCGTGCCCCGGAATTGGGGTCGCTTCGCAACCCAACGGGAGCAAGCTCCCTCGCCACAGGTATGTGTTTCAGGTTTGCTTGCGGCGGTTTATCAGACAACCCAAGCATCCCGACGCCACTTTGGCTAAAATGCCGGCCTTTTCCACCGACACCGCCGGAACCGCCGTGAGCAAAGAACCCGATCGCATTTTCGCCCAGCCGATGGCCCAGGTGCCTGACTTCGCCTTCAACGAGGACGTGGTGCGGGTGTTCCCGGACATGATCAAGCGCTCGGTGCCGGGTTACCCGACCATCGTCGAAAACCTCGGCGTGCTCGCCGCGCAGTTCGCCCAACCAAACAGTGTCCTTTACGATCTCGGCGCCTCGCTTGGCGCGGTGACTCAGGCCCTGCGCCGCCACGTGCGCACCGACGGTTGCCGGGTGATCGCGGTGGATAACTCGGCGGCGATGGTCGAACGCTGCCGCGAATACCTCAACGGTCAGGATTCGATGTTCCAGGAGTTGCTGCCGGTCGAAGTGATCGAAGGCGACATTCTCGCGCTTGAGTTCAAACCGGCCTCGGTGGTGGCGCTGAACTTCACCCTGCAATTCATCGCCCCGGAACAGCGCACCGCGTTGCTCTCGCGTATCCGTCAATCGCTGCTGCCCGGCGGCGCGCTGATTCTGTCGGAGAAGCTGCGCTTCAACGATGCGCAAGAGCACGCGCTGCTCACCGATCTGCACGTCGCATTCAAACGCGCCAACGGCTACAGCGAACTGGAAATTGCCCAGAAGCGCAGCGCCATCGAAAACGTCATGAAGCCCGACAGCCTCGAAGAACACCGCGAACGCCTGCTGGCCGCCGGGTTCTCGAAAGTCGTGCCGTGGTTCCAGTGTCTTAACTTTGCCTCGTTGATTGCCTTGCCATGATTGATCTGTCCCCCCTCGCCCGCCGTCTGGCCGGCACGCCGCTGGCCGACTGGGCCAACACCCTGCAAGGGCAACTCGACAAGAAAATGGAGAAAGGCCACGGCGATCTGGAGCGCTGGCAGAGTGCGCTGGACGCGTTGCCGAAGATCCAGCCGAGCGAAGTCGATCTGCTCAACGGCCTGAAACTCGACACCGATTGCGACGATGAAACCCGTGCACAAATGCGCACCGCACTGATGGGCCTGTCGCCATGGCGCAAGGGGCCGTTCGACCTGTTTGGCGTACACGTCGACACCGAATGGCGCTCGGACTGGAAGTGGTCGCGGGTCGCTCCGCATCTGGATCTGAAGGGCAAACGCATCCTCGATGTCGGTTGCGGCAACGGTTACTACATGTGGCGCATGCTCGGCGCCGGTGCCGACAGCGTGATCGGCGTCGATCCGAACTGGCTGTTCTTCTGCCAGTTCCAGGCCGTGCAGCGCTATCTGTCCGAGCCGAACGCGTGGCACCTGCCGTTCCCGTTCGAAGACCTGCCGCCGAACCTGGAAGGCTTCGATACGGTGTTCTCGATGGGCGTGTTCTACCACCGTCGTTCACCGATCGAGCATTTGCTGGCGCTCAAGGATTGCCTGGTCAAGGGCGGCGAACTGGTGCTGGAAACCCTGGTGGTCGAAGGCGACAAGCATCAGGTGCTGGTGCCGGAAGACCGTTACGCGCAAATGCGCAACGTGTGGTTCCTGCCATCGGTACCGGCGCTGGAATTGTGGCTGCGCCGAGCAGGCTTCACCGATATTCGTTGTGTCGACGTCAGCATGACGACGGTCGATGAACAACGAGGCACCGAATGGATGAAGTATCAGTCGTTGAGTGACTTCCTTGATCCCGACGACCACAGCAAGACCATCGAAGGGCTGCCGGCGCCGATGCGGGCGGTGATTGTCGCGAAGAAATAACCCAATCTCCCCTGCACAGGAGATCCCCCCTGTGGGAGCGGGCTTGCTCGCGAAAGCGGTGTGTCAGGCAACATTTTAATCGCCTGACACACCGCTTTCGCGAGCAAGCCCGCTCCCACATTGGAGGTGGTGTTTATTCAGATGGCTTTGCGCGCCGGGCGCGGAAGAATTCGGTCAGCACTGCTCCACACTCTTCGGCCAGTACCCCACCCTCATACAACACCCGGTGATTCAAAAAGCCCTGGGTAAAAAACTGTCCCTGACTCTGCACAATCCCGGCCTTCGGCTCCAATGCGCCATACACCACCCGCGCAATGCGCGAATGCACGATCAGCCCGGCGCACATGCTGCACGGTTCCAGCGTCACGTACAGCGTACTGCCGGGCAGGCGATAGTTGCTGACGGCTTGCGCAGCGGCGCGGATCGCGACCATTTCCGCATGGGCACTCGGGTCGCTGGTGGTGATCGGGCAGTTGTAGCCACGCCCGATGATTTCGCCGTCCTGCACCAGCACCGCGCCCACCGGCACTTCGCCCAGGGCTGCGCCTTGCTCGGCGAGGGCCAGTGCTTCCCGCATGAAATCGCGGTCACGGCTGCGGTCGATGATCGCGGCGGGGCGAATCTGGCGCATCACTTCACCTCGATGGCGGCCATCAGGCCGGTTTCCATGTGGTCGATCACGTGGCAATGAAACATCCACACCCCCGGGTTATCCGCCACCAGCGCTACTTGCGCACGCTCGTTCTTGCCCAGCAGGTAGGTGTCGGTGAAGTACGGGGTGATCTTGTGCCGGTTCGACGCAATCACCTTGAAGCTCATGCCGTGCAAGTGGATCGGGTGCTGATACTGGGTCATGTTTTTCAGTTCGAAGATGTAGCTCTGGCCCAGTTTCAGGCTGGCAATCGGCCGATCGGCGCAGGTCTTGTCAGTGATGTCCCAGGCCTTGCCGTTGATCTGCCACAGGCTCGGCGGTTTGCCGTTGTCGACATTCACCGACACCGAACCGACCCATTCGAAATTGAAGTTGAGTTTCTCGGCATTCGCCAGATCCGGCTCGGCCACCGGGTTGGCGGGCAAGGCTTTCGGCCACTCGGTCGGCGCATCGTTATTGGCCACCGAGCGCAAAGTCCCCAGACGCACCGGGCCATTGCGCAGCGACAACTCTTCACCGGCCGGCGGCGCCTTGATCGCCAGGCAAATACGCATGCCCGGGCCGAGCCAGTATTCCTTGCCCAGCGGCCGCGGCTCGATCGGGTTGCCGTCCAGCGCATAAATCTGCGCTTCGACGCCGGGGATGTTGATGCGATAGGTCAGCGTGTTATCGAGGTTGAGCAAACGCACCCGGGTGATCTGCCCCGCCGGCAATTCGATGACCGGCGAGGGCACGCCGTTGATGGTCGACAGCCGCCCCGCCGTACCGCCACGCGCCGCTTCGCGCGGAACACTGAACTCGACGAAATGCCCCTCATCGTCGATGTGCCAGTTCTTCAGACTCAGGGTCTTTTCGTACTTGAAACCGGTCGGCTCGCGCTCTTCGACAATCAACGGCCCGACCAGCCCGCGTCCCAGCTCTTCGCTGCTGCTGACGTGCGGGTGATACCAGTAGCTGCCGGCGTCCGGCACGCGGAATTTGTAATCGAAGTATTCACCGGGCAGCACCGGCAGTTGCGAGACGTACGGCACACCGTCCATCTCCAGCGGCAAACGGATGCCGTGCCAGTGAATGGTGGTCGCCACCGGCAGGTGGTTGATGAAACGCACCCGCAGCCACTCGCCCTGCCGCACGCGCAGTTCAGTGCCCGGCGCCGACGGGCCGAACGCCCACGCCTCGGTCT
Source organism: Pseudomonas sp. 13B_3.2_Bac1 (assembly GCF_025466205.1). NCBI lineage: Bacteria > Pseudomonadati > Pseudomonadota > Gammaproteobacteria > Pseudomonadales > Pseudomonadaceae > Pseudomonas > Pseudomonas sp. 13B_3.2_Bac1. The sequence continues at coordinate 37,212 of NZ_JANLOG010000075.1, read as the reverse complement.
TGTGCCCTGGCACCAATTCAACGTCCAGTGGCGCCGCAATCAGCTCGTAGTCGTGGCCCGCGTCAGCATCGGCCATCTTGCCCAGCCAGTAGCGCGACGCGCCTCCTGCTCCGACACCAACGACAACAAGACCGGCCAGGCCACCGAGGATTTGGCGACGGGTAAAGGACATGAACTCAACTACCTCACGTATCTGCTTCGGGCGCCGGGCCCGCAAAAGGCAAATACGATACACCTGCAATTGCGAAACAGTAAGGGCAGCGCGGCGGATGGACGCAGTTGCGCCTCGCGCGTACACGATTTCGAGCGCTCAAGTGACATAACTATGTAGTGCACATGCATCGAACAGCCGGGCGATCCTGTGCCACCCGTTTCTCATGGATAGAGAGTTCAACCACATGCCAAGCCCGATGCCCAACGCCGCCGACAAGGCCGCGCTCAAGGCGATTGCCGCCACCGTCATCCAGACCTGCCCGAGCCTGCAGGATGCCGCTCGACAGGTCGCCAACGACTTGCTGAGCAAATACCAGGTTCACGGCCTCGACCCGGATCAAGTGTATTTCCACCGCTTCGACGCCTCGCAAAGCAGTTCGAAAGCCTTCACCGGCTGGGAGCATGTGCACGCCACGCCCACTTCAAGCATGACCCTGACCCAATTGGTGATTCACCGCTTCCGCGTCGCTGATCAGGACAACGCCGACCTGCTCGACGTCTATGGCGGCTTCTACACTGCCGGCCCCGAGGCCCGCACCTTCGATGAGCGCAATGAAGTGCGCCTGCACGGCAACGACGTGCTCAAGGACTTCTGGAGCATCGACTTCAGCGCGCTGTACGACGATCAACTGAACGCGTTCTGGAACACCAGCGGCAGCGACTTTCGTACCCTGGCCAAGTGCAATTTCCTGATCAAAGCGCTGCAGGCGCGGGACCAACGTCAGCTGAGCGACGCGGATTTTCTGTTCGTCACGCGAGCGGTGATCGGCCCGCTGACCTGGCCGGTGAACCTGGCCATGCTGCAGGCACAACAGCGTTGTCCGAACAGCGTGCGCAGGCTGGATCTGGCCGGTTATGCCGCGATCAATGTTCTGCGTTTCGTCGCGCCCCAGGGTCGGCAGATCCTCTATCTGCCCGGTGACAGCGACGCCTTTCAGGTACTGGAAACCGCCACCGACCTGCACTTCTGGATCCTGCAGCGGATGAACAAACGCGCTGCCCGCGAAACATTCCTTGCGCATTTTTCGCTGGCCGACCGGCAGCAGATCAACGCCAACCTTGGCGAGCTGATGAATCGCCTGGTAGCAACGTGGGGCCGCTACGACCACTCGCTGATCAATCAGGACAACCTCGCGGTCAGCGGCGACGCCTTCACCTGGCTGAGCGACTCGACCCGCGCGGCGATGTTTGCCGAGGCCAGCCTGGCCCTGACCTCCAATGGCGACCAGCGCAAGAAACTGTGGATCGGCTACCTCAGCGCCGGGGTCAAGGTGTTCGGGCCGATGGCCGTGGTCGGCTGGCCAATCGCATTGCCAGTGATTGGCGCCAGCATTGCCAACATGGGCTTGAATATTGATCAGGCGGTCAATGGCAAAACCGCCACCGAGCGCAAGGCCGGAATCCTCAGTGCAGTCCTCAGCGGCATCGACATGCTGTTCAACCTGCTGGTCCTCAAGGGCCCGGGATCGCTGGTCGAAGTCGGCCCCGAGGTGGATGCCGCCGAAGCGGCGGAAATGGCCGACCTGATCGAGAGCAATCAACCTGAACCTGCACCACCGGCGGTGCAGGCGCCCTCGATCCCGACTGATCTTCCCGTAGCCCAGACACCTGCCACGGACATCCCGCAATCGTTCAAGATCAACCGGGTCTTGGGCGAGGACACGCTGATCAGCGAGCCGGGCAAATTTCGTGGTATCCATCGACTGGCATCCAATCCCTCATCCGCAATCAGCCTTGGTGACAGCGCCTACTACGTGCGTTTTGAAGAAAACCTTAATGGACGTGGCAACTGGGCAATCATTGATCCCGCCCGGCCCGACGCCTTTTCCGGCTCGATCCCCGTCCGGCTGAACGCTGACGGTGCCTGGGAGGTAGCGCCCAGGTTGGGGCTTCGCGGCGGTCTCGATATCCCCATGATCGCCGGTGGCAGTGAAGCGAGCGGTCCCGCCGTCGAACCATGGGCGCAAACGCCGGGCATCCATGTTCCCGGACTCGATGATCCCGACATGCGCGCCTGGGCGCTCGGCGGTCCGGATCTGCAAGCCCAGTTCCGCCGCGCCTGGACCCTGGGCGGCATCGACATGCACAGCGTGATCAGGCCCGAAACCGAAGCAGGCAATGCACTCATGCCGCATGCGCATGAGGTGATCTCGTTAAGCGAGTTCGACCTGGCGCAGGAACAAGCACGTGCGACGCTGATCAGCGATGCCAACGCCTGGTATGAACTGCACCCGCCGGCTCCACGCCTGCATGTACTGCCGCCGGAGCCCGTCGCCTCCCCGAGCGAATTGTTCGACGTCGCGCTGGCGGAGAAACCCGGGCTGGTGATCGGTGAAAGCCGCGGCAGTATCGGCAGCAAGAAACTGCTGATTGAACACATGCCGCATCTCGCCCGCAGCGGTGTGAAGACCCTGTACGTGCAAGAGTTGCTGGCCAACGTCAATCAACTGGATCTGGATGCGTTCGCCCGCACCGGGGAAATGTCCGAGGAACTGCGAGACTACCTGAACAGAATCGACTTCCGGGCCGGCAACGACCCGGACGGCAAATTCAACCTGATGGCGCTGGTGAAGGCCGCCAACGCCCAGCGCATCCGACTTCAGGCGATCGACCTGTCGACCACTTACAACATCAACAAAGATTCGCTGCAGCCCTTCCCCAACAACCAGATGGCGCGCAGCTTCTTTGCCGGCGAGGTCATTCGCTTTCATCAGGAACTCAATGGCCCGGGCAAATGGGTGGCATTGGTCAATCAGGAAAACATGAGCGCCTTTCGCGGCTATCAAGGCATCAGCGAGCAGACCGAGGCCTTGAGTGTACGCATCGACGATGTAACGCCGGGACAAGCCGAAGCCATCGGTAGCGACCCTGGGCTGGCGGTGGAATATGCCGATTACCCCGACTCCCCGGTCGAGGAAATTGCCGGAGGCCTGAGCGATCCCGACAGCATTCAAAATCTGATCAAGGGCGACTGGCGGGTGCAAATGGAAACGCCGTGGGCATACCGCACGCCGCAAAATCTGCGCGCACTGTTGCCGGAACCGGGAATGTTCACGTTTCAGCGCTACCGCAGCAGCCTGCTGGTGGTCTACCGCAATGCCGAACGCCACATGGCTGACAGCGCGATCAGAATCACCCCCGCCGGCAGGCTCAACCTCGATACACCGCTGGCCCCGCCCCCTGAATCGCTGACCGTGGACACACTGGACGAGTTGAAACAGACGCTGATCGAAAAAGGCCTGAAGCCGATGGGTTGGCCTCAGGCGAGCGCCACAACGCTGCTTGAAGACACTCCGCGACCAGTCATCCCGCCGAACTGGCAGGCCAATGAGTTGCTGGACGGGATTACTCCGGTGAACGAGCCAGGAAAATTCCAGGGCATTTATCTGCTCGATTCGAATCCTTCGACCGCAATCTCGATCGACGACACCGCCTATTACGTACGCTACGAAACCGACATCAACGGCAACGGACACTGGGCTGTGATTGATCCCGAGCATCCCCACGGCTTTACTCGCTCGATCCCGGTACGCCTGAACCCTCAGGGCGAATGGGAAACCATACCCCGCGCCGGCCTCAGTGGCGGTGGCAAGCCTGCGATGACGGCCGGATCGAGCAGCCGCAGACCGGTGCTCGCCCTGCCCGCCTCGCAGTACGACATGCCGGCGCCGCTTAAAACGGAGCTGGAGGAAGGCGCGGACGGCCTGAATGACGAAGCATTGCGTGATTTCTACGACAGCCTGAACGAGTTCGATGCCTACCGCGACTTCAAGGGCATCCGTAAACGCCTGTACCGCGACGCCCGGGATTTCTACAGCACCTTGCGCCTGCCCGAACGCCCTCCCGTCCCCACCCTGGCAGCCGACGCGACCGCCGAGGAGATCATCGAGAAAATCCTCGAACATGCCCGGGGCCTGGTGATCGGTGAAAGCCACACCGCGGTTGGCAGCAAGCAATGGCTGATCGAGAACATGGCGTTGCTGGCGAGCAAACAGGTGAAGAGCCTGTACATGGAGCATTTGCTGACGGACTTCCATCAAGCCGCACTGGACGAGTTCTTCCAGACCGGCAACCTGCCGAAAAAACTCGAGGCGTATCTCAAGGCGCTCGACGTCGGCAACATGACCGATCCGCTGCAGCGCTACACGTTTCTGGAGCTGGTCAGGGAGGCCAGAAAACAGGGGATCCACGTGCAAGCCATCGACTGCATGGCTAGTTATCGCCTCAACGGCATGGACATTCCGTCCGGCGATGAGGCGGCGCGGCAGAAAATGATGAATTACTTTGCCCGCCTGGTGATCCGCGCCGACCAGGCTGCACGGGGCGCACACAAATGGGTGGCGCTGATGGGCAATTCCCACTCCAACAGTTTCGAAGGCGTGGCCGGCGTCAGCGAACTGGAGGAGGCCGTCGGCATTCGCGTCGAGGATGTCCCCGAAGGGACTGCACGGGGCATCGAAGTCGACCCGGGGAAAATCCTGCCGTTGGGCGGCACCGAGCATGATCGCTCTGCACTGGTCAGGGGCGACCTGCGCCTGCAGATGGAAACGCCCTGGACCGCGCACACCATGACGGAATTCGAAACCCTGTTGCCGCGCTACGGCATGTACTCCCTGAAGCAGCAACCCAACATGACCTTCATCGTGCATCGCAGTCGCACGCGAGAGCTGGTACGGACCATCATCGAGACCGACGGCAAGCGCTTCTACATCGAACGCCCCGGCTGGCCTTCGGTGAGCGGTAAACGCTACCCGAGCATGAAAGCGCTGCTGCAGGCACTGGATGACATGGGCATGCAACTGGGCGGCTGGTCAAAACCGCTGTAACGCAGAAACGCAAAAAGCCGTGTGAAACGGATTTCACACGGCTTTTCGGTTGCAGCGATCAAGCCTTTACAGCTCGCACTGGATCAATTCGGTTGGCTCGACTCGTCGCAGTTACCAGTCGTTGAACCGTGCAGAATCAATCAACGTGCAACGCTGTAGTTCTGAACAACATCGTTTTCAAAATAGATGGTCAAAACAATGCCTTGGCGCGTGGTTTTGCCACTGGTCACGCTGCCCACCTCATTCAATGTTCCCTGCGCATTGGATACGTGGGACGAAACCTGTGCAAGTTGGCCGCTTGTCTCGGGCGATACGAATCTGTGGGCGAGATTCATATACTTCTCGACCCCTTCCTCGCTCTTCACATAAGTCCAGTTAGTTATAGTGTCCGAGTCTGCCGCCTCCTGCATGGGAGGGCCAAATAACTGGGATATCTGGCTCTTGGTGGTCTTGCCACGAATGATGGTGGTCTTTAGATAAGCTTCGTCATATTTCTTCGCACCTACACCATTGGGATTCAACGATCCCATTAAATCGTTTGAGTTTGCGCAGCCGATTAAAAGCCCCGTCATCAGACACAGCGCAATTCCGTTTCTAAACGCTTTTCCATGTGTTGGCGACATACGCTTACCTGCATGTATTTCAGGAATTATGGAGATGACGAGCAACGGAGCTCGACGCGATGTTGTTGATCAACACGCATGACTTTGTTATCCGTCAAGACAGTGGCTGTACTTCCGTCAATAGAAGACGCTTCCAGCTTAGGGAGCGAAGATCGACTTAGCTATAGGGCAAGTGTGCTATTGCCGGATGGCCGTGATTGCCAAAAACGCCAAAGCCAAAAACCAGAAAGCCCGCAATTACGCGGGCCTCATGGTCTTTGTTGCTAGTGGGTGCCGGTCAATGCCGGCTTGGAAAGTCGCCGCCCTTGAAGCCACAGTTGGCCAATAACGCCAATATCCGCCTGGATGATAGACAAGCGACTTGTCGTTCCTCCCCCCTTCATATCGTGAATCAGCTTGTTACCGTTGAGAGAAGCAACGACCTGACAAAAATCGAAAACCTTACGTAGAATGCCTCCGTGGCTATGGAACACCTTCCTTCTAACCCCCTATGAACTAGGGGTTCCGCTCTCCACACCGCGCCTGCTTCTAGCAGGCGTTTTCATATCAGTTGCAGGCATGATGCTGCGGCTCGCTCACGACGACGACCCAAGGAGAAAATCAAGCATGAATCAAGAGCTATTCCTGCGTCGCCGTAGCAAAGTTCACGTACCGGTGGGTACTGGCGGTGCAACCCGCGCTCAGGTCGCGTCGGCTATCCGGGAGGTCGCGGCGTTCCGGTGTGTACTATCAGAAACGCTGATAGAGCAGATCGGCATGTTGTCACCGACAGAGCTCAAGCACTGGTTGCATGGCATTGTTGAAATCCTTCGGCGGAGGAGTGGCGCGCATGTGCATCACCGGCCGTTCTATCCTGACTTTCCAGAACAGGTTCTGAGGGCCACAGAGGCGGAGTTGTATCTTAACGCGGTCATACATTACCTCACGCTTAGGCGCCTACCACCGACTGAAGAATCTCGACCTCCACTGCTTGAAGGCAACTTCATACACTGGGTTATTGAACCGGGAAGCGTCCATGAGTTCGAGTCACTGCTCGAGCCGCTGGTTTCATCACGCACTTCACTTTCCGAAGAGGAAACGGCTGATGTTGTCTGGTTCGTCAGGGAGTACAAAAGTGATGTGTTCCGTCTGCTGCCCGAGTCCATCCCTTTCCGGGAGATACGTGCACAGGTTGGCGGCGCACTTATCCTGCATGTAGCCGGTGACGCACGGGTGGACGCATTCCTGGAGCGCAACGTCGAAACGGCGACGGATGTGCTGCGACTCGCGGTCGCCCTGAGTGGAGGTGACGTGTCACTTACGACAGCTACGACACGTTTCAAAGCGATGAAGCGCTCGATGCGCCGTCTGTTATTACGCCTGCTCGACTCAATACCCAATGCTACAGAAGATGTGATGCGCCACGCCGAGCGCTGGAAGCGTCTGGCTGAAGTGCTGCATCCGGGCGACTACGCCGATAAGTACCCACGAGCACTCGACGCGATCACGGCAGCGCGCCGCGACGAAGCGCCAGCCACCTTTGGTTCACGTGTCGAAACACTGCTGGCCCAGCGCGACATCGCCACGCTCACGCCCTTACTACAGAGCCGTCCCGGTGAATTCGCACGACGGCTGGACGTGAGCCTGCGGCGCGCGACGAACCCCGAGTCGGTTCTCGACGCATTCGAGGCTGTTGCAACACAAGTGTCCTCACCTGTCCTGCTGCAATTGCTCGCCCAGGTACGCGCTCCACGCCCCCTGTCCCTGCGCGCCTTCACCCCAAAAGGCGCATTCGCCAAGGTCTATGGCATCAAGGATCACCGCGAACCTCTCACCGCCGAAGTGTTGGCTCGCGCAGCCCGAATCTGCGAAAACGCGCTTGTAACGCGTTTTGCATCGCTGCCGCCACTCGGTCGTTGTTTCATCGATCCCGCATTACGCGAATACAAGGTGCCGCTGGCGCAGCGTGCATCGTCGAAATCGCTACGTACGCTGGTGCGAGGCAGTCGGTTGCCTATGCCTGATGCACGCTTCATTCGCCTGTTCTTGTGGTGGAAGAATGGCACCGGGCGCACGGATATTGACTTGTCCGCCGCTTTTTTCGACGCCGACTTCGTATTCAAGCAAACGGTCGCGTACTACAACCTGAAGGATTTCGGCGGTTGCCACAGCGGCGACATCACCGACGCGCCCGATGGCGCTTCGGAGTTCATCGACCTCGATGTAGATGCCCTCGTCGACAGAGGTATTCGCTACGTCGTCACGTCCATCAACTCATACACCACACAACCGTACTGCGATCTTCCAGAATGTTTCGCTGGCTGGATGGCCCGCACCGATACGGCATCGGGTGAAATATTCGAGCCGCGAACCGTGTTCGACCGTGTCGATATCGCATCCGACACAATTATCTGTCTGCCCTTCGTGATGGATTTACAGGAACGACGCACGATTTGGGCCGATCTGGGACTCACTTCGTCGCCGCGGTGGAACAACGTCGGGAACAATCTCAGTGGGGTATCGTTGATGCTGCGGGCCTTGGTTCATACGCCACGGCCGGATTTGGCAACGCTGTTCGACTTGCATGTACGAGCACGCGGGGAACGAGTTGCTTCGCCGGAGCAAGCAAATGCAGTGTTTGCGCCTGAGCAAGGGATAACACCGTTCGATACAGATTTGATTCGATCACAGTTTCTCTGATAGGTACGCCAGCCTTAGCGATCGATTGAGAACTACGCCCCTTGCTCCAGTGCTCCCACCAAAAATGCCAGCAAGTCTCACTGAGTAGCCGTTCGCTCCGAAGCACTAATAGAACCCCAAAAAAAACGCCTGATGCATAAGCACCAGGCGTTTTTTGTTTCAACCGATCCGCCCTGAGGCCGAGGGCATTATTCCCACTCTATTATCAATTGAGCCATCCAGGCCTTATAAATCGACACATGCAGGCCTCACCGAAAAAAAAGACCATGAAAAATGCCATGCTGAGCCAAAAACCGGTCAAGACGCGGTGTTAGAGCTACTCGCGGCAAAGGCAGCCGATAACTGCCGCTCCAGGATCGCCAACTCATCAGCATCCCCATCACGAACAACCTCGGCCCGCAGCTCAGCCGCATACAAGGGATCAGCCTGGAAAAGCTCTGACATTGCCTCATCGTGACTACGGTCTTTCATCGTTACCTCTGCATTCGGCCTAGCGTATGACACGCTCAAGTGATCAGATATCGAGAGCCGGTAAACCGTTCACAATGTCCTGGGTTTTGAGACTCACAGTAACCACTCGCTGGAACAGCTCCAACGGGTACTTGGGATTGCCCATGGTCTCAACAGCCCAGTCATTCGCATCATTGACGATTCCACTGTCTTTGTCTGTACGCACAGCCTGACGTTCCATCACCCAGTCCAGCGCAGCCTTACCGTTCACCACATAGTCCCAGGCTGCTTCGGGGATGCCCTTGAGGATGATGTGGTGGTTGTAGATGACGGTGCTCTTGTCGCCCTTCTTGGCGAACTTCATCTTCTCCACGCGGTAATCGGAATTGGTGAGCGCGCCCTTGGCCTCGATAGTCAGCGGGTACCGCTCGACGGTTTCGTAGTTCAGGTGGAGATCGGCCAAGGCGCAGCCAGCCTTGCTGAAAGCCCAGAAATCAGCTGCTTTCTTCACAGCCGGGATGCGCGGCAGCTCCTTGCTCAGGTTGTCGGCAAAGCGCTCACGGTAATCCGCAGAGTGGAGGATGCCGTAGACGTAATAGAACAGGTCTTCCTTACTAATCTTCTCGCCAGGATAAGCACTCTGGAAATGGGTAAGGCCGGCGTCGGTGATTGCACCGCGGCGGCGTAAGCCATGTTCAGTCGGCTCAGAAAACAGATCATCTTTTGCGGTCTGGGCGGCTTCGTCGTAGAGGTAGAGGGGGAAGCATTGCACCTTTGCAGGCCCCTGCAGATCAGGGACACAGTCACTCATAAAGCAGGAAAACGCCATTGAAGCGCTGACTCCTGTTATCCAAATAACCCGATTATCCGCGGAGGCATCCGGGAAGATGCGCGGCATCTGGTATACGCAGTTATTGAAGTGCTTATCGAAATACATCCAGCTCTTCAAGAACGGTCGGTAAAGGGATTCTGCGATACCCTCCGGGCGAAATGGGCGAAAATTTTGCCGAGCTAAATCTTGCTTGACCTCTCGCGTCCAGCTCAGTTTTTTGGAATCAAAGTCTACAAATGCGTCAGGATCTGGCCACACCTGCTTCGGCAACCCTGAACAGGCTGCGCGGTAGCGATCTACCTCGCTGTTGTAGAATCCGATCATTTTATCTAAGGTCTGCTTCAGCGAGTTTTGTGATGCGTTGTAGACCCAAGCATCGCGGTTTGTTTTCACTCCATTCGAGTAATTGTCGAAGAGAACGATTTCAGTGACATCTGTTTTACCCCCCAACACTATGTGGCTGGCAAAGCTGTCATCGCGCTGCTTCAGCCAGTCCCCATGCTCATCTGGGATGATTTTCTGCCACTGCTCGATACCAGCCAAGCTGCTAAAGCCTGCGATCTTCTCCAGCTTTTCCTCACGACTTAAATAGTCGCCAATGTCGTGGAAATGAATCTGGCCGTGAGCCTGTGCGTTAGGATTCTTGACCAGCAGTGAGATGGCAATAGGGGCACGACTGCCGCTGCCGAAAATCTTGCCGCCTTCCTTGCGTGAGGTTTCGCCACTGGTGCGCTGGTTGCCGCGCAGGTGGAACACATAGAGACTGGAAAACTCATCCGCCAAGCACTTGCGCAAACCATCCGCAGTGTTGGCCTCCACCCAGCCAGCATTGGTGACAAAGCCGATGATGCCGGCATCACCGATACGGTCGCTAGCCCAGCGGATGGCGCGGATATAACTGTCGTACAGGGCGTTTTTGAGCGTGGCTCTAGAGCCTGCCGCATAGGTGCTGCGAATACGCTCATCCAGCACCGGATACTCAACATTGGCGTTATTGTCATTAGCGCTGGTCTGCCCTGCCGAATAAGGGGGGTTCCCCACAATCACCCGAATATCCAGCGCCTTCTGCCGCTTACGCCGCGCACTATTGTCCTCCAGCAGGGCATCCACCAGATCGTCTTTCTCGTACATCTGGAATGTATCGGTCAGGCAGATGCCTTCAAACGGGGTGTACTCGTCGATGACTTCGCCGTGGTAGGCCGCTTCGATATTGATGGCGGCGATGTAGTAAGCCAGTAGCACCAGTTCGTTGGCATGGATCTCGTGCCTGTATTTGTGCGGCAACTCTTCCGGCTTGATCAGGCCCGACTGGATCAGGCGGGTGATAAAGGTGCCGGTACCAGTAAAGGGGTCGATGATATGCACGCCCTTGCTACCCAGGGTTTGACCGAATTCCTGTTTTAGCAGGTGATTGACGCTGTGGAGGATGAAGTCCACCACTTCGACCGGGGTGTAAACGATGCCCAAGCGCTCGGTCATTTTGGGGAAGGCGTTGCGGAAGAATTTGTCGTACAGCTCGACGATGATCTTCTGTTTGCCTTGAGCGTTGTCGATGCCGGCTGCGCGCTGACGCACGCTGGCATAGAACTTCTCCAAGGTGTCCGCTTCCTTGGCCAGGTGGTGCTCATGAAGCGCGTCCAGCACGCCTTGCATGGCCTTGGACATGGGGTTGTGGCTGGCAAAGCTGTACTCATCAAACAGGGCATCAAACACTGGCTTGGTTACCAGATGCTGAGCGAGCATTTCGACAATCTCGCCATCGGTGATGCTGTCGTTGAGGTCGTCGCGCAGCTCAGCGGCGAAGGCTTCGAAAGTGGCTTTTTCGTTGGTGTATTCCGGGTTCTCCAGAATGCCCTGAATACGGTCGATGTGGGTGCGGGCGATCTTGGCAATGTCGTTGGCCCAGTCTTCCCAGTGGTGGCGGTTGCCGCACTTGTCGACGATCTTGGCGTAGATGGCCTTCTCGATTTCACCGACCTCATAGGTCAGCTCAGCCTGCTGAGTCATCTGACCTTCGGTATCGTATTTAGCGCTCTTTTCGCCAATGCCGTACTGCCCTTTGCCAGCCTTGCCGTTGCTGGTGCCAGAGGCTTTCTTGGCCTTCTTCTCGGCCTTGTCGGTGATGGCGATGACTTCCATTTTGCGTGGGTCTGAGCCAATCAGGTCGAGCTTGTTGACCATGGCGTCGAAGCTGTCATCGTGCGAGCGCAACGCTTGGAGTACCTGCCAGACCACCTTGTAGGTCTGATTGTCGTTGAGCGCTTCGTGAGGTTCCATCCCAGCCGGGATAACCACCGGCAACACGACATAGCCACGCTTCTTGCCCGGTGCGTTACGCATCACGCGGCCAACGGACTGAACCACATCGACCTGGGAGTTACGCGGGGTGAGGAACAGCACAGCGTCCAATGCTGGCACATCCACGCCCTCAGACAAGCAGCGCACGTTGCTGAGGATACGACAGGTATTGGCCGGCGCCTCAGCCTTCAGCCACTTCAGCTTGGCTTCCTTCTGGCTGGCATTCATACCGCCATCAACGTGCTCGGCCTCGCAGGTCAGCCGCGCAGCCTCGTCGATTTCCTCGGACTCCTGATAAGCCTCCACGACCGACTGGAACATGTCGGCAATGTTGACGGAACTGACCTTGTGCTTGGTGCCCTTGTAATTGGGCGAAATGACCTGGCAGAACGCGACAGCACGCTTCATCGGTTCATCATCACCGACTAGCTGCTCATGCAGCCCCTGCTTGGCCAATGCCTTCCAGCAGCCGACGATCTTGGCCGCGTCATCCACTTTGAGCTGGTTGTTCTCGTCCTTCAGCATGTCCTGAAGGCGGCGACTGATGGTGCTCTCCTCGACGGTGAGTACCAGCACCTTGTAATCAGTGAGCAGGCCACGCTGGACAGCCTCGGAGAAGTTGATGACGAACAACTCCTTGCCGTACAGGGCTTCGTCATCCATCGAGCAAAGCGTGACTTCGCCGGACTCTGCCTTAACCTTGGCACTGTCACCGTAGATGCGTGGCGTGGCTGTCATATACAAGCGCTTGGCAGCGCGAATATCGGCACCATCGTGAATCCGTACGAAATTGCTTTCGTCGTCATCACCGAAGGTCGCGCCTGTAGTGCGGTGTGCTTCGTCGCAGATCACCAGATCGAAGTCAGCCAAGCCATGCTCATGCTGGGCACGGCTGATCACGTCGATAGAGTGATAGGTCGAGAACACAACGCTCATATGCTCCGCGTCGTGACGCTTGAGCATTTCCGCAGCCAGACGATCAGCCTTGGTCGTCGCCGGGTAACGCAGCTCATGTGTGAATACCTGAACCGCGTCGTCCTCAGCCTTGCGCTTCTTCCCTACGTCACTGTCAGAGCAGACTGCGAAGCTGTGCAGCGGGGTTCCAGTTTCCTGCGTCCACTCAGTGAGAGTCTGAGATAGCAGCGACAAGCTAGGCACCAAAAACAGCACACGCTTGCCTTTGCCGGCCAGACGCTCAGCGATCTTCAAGCTCGTGAACGTTTTGCCAGTGCCACAAGCCATAATCAACTTGCCGCGCTCCACGTCCTTGAGGCCAGCCTCCACTGCGTTCAATGCCGTCTGTTGGTGCTCGCGCAGCTGCTTCTTGGTTTTGAGCGTGACCGCTTTGCTGGACTGGTACTTAACCCAGTCGATCTGGCTGTCTTCCAGGGCTTGCAGATCGATCTTGCTGACCGGAGGCTGCTGGCCCTGCAAGGCGTCCTCGGCGTGCTCGCTCCAGTTATTGGTGGTGGTGACAATGACGCGGTGCGAGAACTGGGCTTTGCCTGAGGCGGTGAAGAAACTATCGATGTCCTTTTTTTGGACTTTGTAGTCCTCGGCGTACAGCTTGCATTGGATGGCGTGGTACTCGCCAGTGCCCTGGGTGCGTGCGACCAGATCAATGCCCGCATCCTTGCCGCTCAAACCCTGCTCTTTAGCCCACTCGGCATAAGTCCAGACTCTATCGTATAGATCGCTGTAGGTCGCTTCGTTGCGTAGGTAGACGCAGATCAACTCCTCAAAATACGTACCCTTCTCACGCTCGGAGACAGACACAGCGCGATACGCCTCGAGCAAGGCTGTTAGAGCCGACATGTGATTTCCCTTTTAGACGGCAGCGCTTTGTGAGCGCCAAAAAGTACGGAGTTTACCAATAGGGGGAAGTGAAAGCAGCTAGGGTGCTTGAGACGGTTGCTACTTCGGGGGAGCTGGTGATGCCCTGTGTCTGCCGTTCACGCCCACCAGTGGCTGAAAGCAAAATCTACCTGACCCCCACATCATGGTTGCCATAGCCCCAGAAATTGAACTACTTTCGCACAAAGAGATGGCACTCTGCCTTTAGGCAACCTCACCGCGATTGAGGACAGATAAACGGGCGTCATACTCTAAAATGCTGATTATTTTTTCACATCTGAAAGGAGCAACATCATAAATGGAATACTTGAAGGTTTTCTTAGCCGATCCCGTCGTAGGATTCGTTGGTTATGCAATAGGGGTCGTATCGGGACTGATTGCCTTAGCGCAGACGTTCGGAAAAGCAAAAGCGAAAAAGCAGGTAAAAGAAGTCGAAACCAAATTAGCAAGAATTACTCAAGAGAACGTTAGCCTAAAGCAAAAAATTGAAAATATGAACGTCACACAAGGAGATAAATCACAGTATTTCCAGCAAAACTCTGGCCCTGTCAGCATCGACAATAGAGGATAATATGGGCCAGGGTGTATTATTTAAAGACAATAACGGGCCAGTTCACATTGAAACGGACCGCCGGGTAGCTCGTTCCAGCGTGCTAGGTAAACTGATTGAAATTATCGCGACGGCAGAGCCTGCCTTAGTTGACCTTACCAGAGAGCCTGCCGAAATAGAGAAAAAAATACAGTTTAATGACCTCACTACTCATCGCTGGATAATCCAGCAATATGTAGAGAACGCCCTCCTAGTAGATAGCTCAGTCACACAACTTAACAAGATGGTAAACAGCGGAAGCACCAAGCTAAAGCGCCAAATGAAACTATTTTATTGGCAAGCATTGGCTCAATTCGGAATTTCAAATTTTCCAGATGACCTTCAAAAGCTAAAAACACACTCAGATAATGTCGTCGCTAAAGTTCTTACCTTAACGGGTAATTTTGTCCGATCCTCATCAGACCTACAAAGCGGTTACTTTGATGAAGACATAGAGTTCGGTGTAGTATTGATAACTAGCTATTCCATAATTGAATGCATCGTGCTAGAAAACCCAAATGATCACAATTGATTCGGACCCAATTTTAAATCCCGTATATATCGGTGCGACCATATTACATGAATTAGCACTCAGTGCCTTCATAGATATAAATATCGAAAACCTTTACGAAAAAATCAAGTTAAAGCTTGATATTTCTTACGAAGTATTCGCCTACGCACTTGACTGGCTATACATTATTGGAGCTATAAACTTGAATTCGAATGGATGCATTGAAAATGCAATTGCATAGTCTGCGAGTATTCAAAAACAATCAACTTCTTAGAGAAGTCCCCTTTAAAAGGGGTCTAAATCTAATCGTAAACGTTGACTCCGCCAATGCCAAAAGTGGAAATAGCGTTGGAAAATCTACTCTTTCAAGGCTTTTAGACTACATATTTATGTCTTCTGGGGAGGACATTTACACGGACTCTGAGTTCAAAAAAATCATCCCAGAGGTTGCTAACTTCATCGACTCCAACAACATACTTATAGAGCTTGATTTTCAGGGATTTGACGGCAAGAAGCACTCTATAGGAAGAAACTTAACTAGAAACCCTAAGGAATATTCGTTTTTCTCGAACAACGAGGCAACATCAAAGCTAAAGTACCAGGATCTGATTGCGCAACAGATATTTGGACAGCGCGAAGACAAACCTTCCATCAGAAACTTGAGCCATAAATTCATCCGAAACACTAATGAAAAAATGCAAAATACCGCGCGTTTTTTGCATGTGAACACCAAGCCAGATATTTACGATCAAGTTTATCTTTTTCTGTTTGGATTTCATGGCTTAAGCTTACTAAAGGAAAAAGCTGAATTTAACAATAAAATCTCACTAAAGAAAAAACATCTGGCCGCTTATAGAAATCCCCATCGGGAAAGCGCGCTACTGAAAATGATAAAGCCCCTCGAAACAGAGGAGGAGGATTTGAGATCTAGAATATCTAAATTCGATTTTAAAGACACTCAGGAATCAAGCGTCAAAGAGCTGGTGAGAATTCAAGGTGAAATAGCAGACCTCACCATCAACTACTCTGAAACAGAGTCAAAAATCAACCACTTTAAAAAATCGGTTGAGAAACTCCATAGTGGCGCGTCCAGCGTCAACGGAAAAGAGCTATCCGAAATTTACGCCGAGGCAGGTGTATCTATAAGCAGCAGCTTAAGCCGATCCTATGAAGAGCTCGTAATCTTTCACAACAAAATCCTCTCAAACAAAATAAAGCTAATTCAAAAAGAACTAACAACAGCCGAGGAGAGATCGACGCACATTCGTTCTCTGATAAATAGTTTACAGGAGATGGAATCAAACGTATTTCGGAACATTAACGAACCCGACACCTTAAAGTCAATCGGCCAAATGTATAACGCCCTCTCAACAATTAGAGAGGAAATTGCAAGTACGAAGACACTTCTACAAAAAATTGAGGATACAAAAGAAGCGATAGAAGCACTTGAAGACAGCAAAGATCTGATTGTGAAGGAAATCCAAAACAACATCACATCCCTTGAACAAAATGTCGAAAACTTCAACAGGCATTTTGGCAACCTCAGCAAACTATTCTACGACGAAAGATACATTTTTGATCTCAGCTTCGACGTAGAAAAGGAAAAATGCGGATTCGATGTAATATGTGTAACGCCGAATTCAACTGGTGGGAAAAAGAAAGGTGAGCTAAGTGCTTTCGATTTGGCATATATTGACTTTGTCAATGAGACCAAGCTTAAGCGCCCTACCTTCGTTATTCACGATAGCATTGAGGACGTCGATATCAATCAAATATTTGATATCTTCCAAGCCGCTAACAACGTCGATGGCCAGTATATAGTATCAGTGCTAAGCGACAAAATTTCGGACTCAAGATTTGACGGCTTTAAAAAACGTTCGATAATTCTAGAGCTTTCAGAAACAGACAAATTTTTCAAAATCTGATCAAATTCCACACAATAAATATGCAACTAATTTAGCTTAAGGTATGTTAAGAACACATAAATAATATAGGGCCGCTTAGCTGGAAAACTTGACTTTAGTTTTCAATGAGGAGCTCTGTATTTCTCCTTATTTGGCCCTAATAATTGAACTCATTTTCCCGAGCATTTCCACCTGTAAACGCCGAAACTCGGTCATAATTGCATCAACCTCAATCGCTGCTGCACATTGGCCTCGCTTTGCTGTAAGCCACAGTTTTAGCAGGCCGGCGACTCTACCAAGGTCGCCGTTCACCTTAGCTAAGTCCGATACTACGGCCAGGTCTACAACCGACCGTATCGGGTAGTGCAATCCGACAGCGCGTAGGTATCCAGACCGGGACAACCCGGCTTCGGCCGCGCGCGCCGTTATCAGTTCTTTTTCCTCATCGTTCACCCAAACTTCTATCGGCTTGCCGCGTCTACGGGCTTTGGGCCTGCTTGTCTGTTCGCCGGTCATGCTTCCTCCTTTGGTGCCGCTTCTATCTCGTCGCGGTAGCGACTGTATGCCTCGCAGAGCAAGAGACACCATTGAGCCGCAGGCGAATACGGGGGGAGTTGGGAGGGGATGGACAAAGTCCGCACCCGTACAACACACATCTTGCCGTCTTTGCTATTGCGATTCTATGCGATTTGGGCAAAACAGCCAGTTCCTCTTTTTTTAATCGCATACATTTTCCTAAGCTCGCATTGAATCGCATTGAATCGCATTGAATCGCATTGAATCGCATTAGTTAGAACAATTAATCGCGGAAAGTTGCGCTGTTTTTTCTTAAATGGATATATTGATTGGTACCAGACAGCGCGAACGGAGAAATACACATGAGTAACCACGAACTGCCCCCTGACAAGCACCACCTACAACGCCGCGGGTGCGGCCGTGTGTCGTTCTTAGCTGTCATGGATGAGGTGCGGGCGGAAGTCGTGCGAGGGGTGCCTCTGGTGCAGATTTACGAGGCTTTCGAGAATCGATTAGACCTCGGCTATACGCAGTTCACCAAATACATCACCCGGTTCATCAAGCAGGGACGACCAGTTTTCGAACCTCGGCCCCGGCGGACTAATTAAAAATATCTTTTGCGTGACCAGAATCAATATAAGTAGCTAAAGTGCCGATTACGATAAAAGTGGCGACACCAAAAAAAAGCACGCCAAATAAGATTTAAGATATTGGTAAGAAAGACACATTTAAGTTCCAAGAAGCAGTTTTCGCAGCATCTACGGAGCCTTCTAACAGATGCAGGGGCTACATTGTCCAGATGCCCCACTTCTAATGCCAACCCTGGTGCATCGGCAATACAGTGAACTAGGGTTGTCAAGGTGGGAAGCAACATGACAACATAAGCGACTTTTCGTGATCACGAGGTCAGTATGCCCTGCATTAAGCTCCACACTTATTGGCAGAAGTGGATGACGTTCGATTTCAGCTACGACCAACTATTCGCACTTAAACAACATCTACGTTCGGACACGGACTCAACCATTCGAATTGGCGGTCACGTGTTTCGCTACGCGGACGGCTATCTTTACTTCGCCAACAGTGGAATACCTCACAAATACTATTTTGACACACCTTTAAGCGAAATTTTGGAACTCATCGATCAAGCCATCGCCACTGATTGTTGAAGTACCTATGAATTAGCCTTCTTTGGTTTCAATTCCCCACAACTGTCTTGCCCGAATGGTTGTGGACATACTGGCCGGTTGATGGCGTATCTTAAACATAATGTTTTCTGGATTTCACATCGTACACCTGGGACACATGCCAAAAGCCAAGTTGCATTAATTCAATATCTTATGTGAGCCACATGGAAAATACTATATTTGAAACAAATCTCCTCCCACAAAAACACTCATTAATAAAAATCTCTGATGATGAGGGAGAAAACATTTACTTGGGCTCACCTTTTTATGGGACTCCAAATTTTTCCGGAATCAAGGCAAAGGTGAACACCCTATTGATTCTAGATCTAAATATACTGAGTGATCTTCGCAGTAGAAAAAATTCCAATAACATTAAACGCTTATTGACCTGGGCGGCCGAGCACAACGCCAAAATCACGCCACTAGTTGCACTATCGGAACAGCAGAGAACTCACAAAAGTCCTCGCTATGCATACGACGAATACCTAGACGCCCTTAAAGCTGAGTATGGATGGAGTATAAACAAGAAAGAGATCGAAAAAAATTATCTAGCGATAGAAAAAATTTCGCCAAACATCTCAACAAATACTGCTTTATGGCGAGACTACCTACTACTCATAAAAAAATTCTACCACTCAAAAGCAGGGTTTAAACGAAAGACAGAAGAGTTCATAACCTTTCTTCTGGATAAGGATCTACCAATATTTACCCTAGGGCTTTACGCTGGATGCTCTTACTTCCACATGAAAGTCAATCCTTCCCTCTATGACGAAGGACTAATCTCGAAGGTTCAGAGCGACATGGACATCCAAGGTAAGAACCATGAAAAACGCCTGATGAACGTGGCTAGTGATATGGCTCTAATTCAATCTTCAGCAGAGCTTTTCTATATTAGGCAAACACAAGAATACAACGTGGCCTTTATTGCATCTAAGGATATAACTATCCCACATATATTGACCGAACTTTGTTGGGCTGAGGTCCTAGTTAACTCAGCGGGCAACTTTGGCCGCATGGGTTTCAGACCCGAAAGCAAGTCAGGGAAGGAAATTTTTAACATACTATCTCCGCATTCAGAAAGCATTAATAGTCGATCTCAAGATGCTAACTCTGTAGACGCTCGAAAGAAAAATTTAAAGGTAATTGCCAATGAGATTTTTTCTATGCTTTAAGCAATACTTAGAATGCAGCAGATGATCAAATAAAGTGCTATTTCGCGCTGGTGACTACTTTGGTGGGGCATAGTTTAAGAAGGGCATTCTGGCGACGCCTGTCGCTTTTTTGTCAGTTGCGAATAACCCCCCCACAGCCTTTCCTTTTGGTGCTCAACGGCCGCAGGCCACTAGGGCCGCAAGCGATGGGCCGCGCCCTCAAGGCGCGGTGCTTCGCGCGCATGGTAGAAGTTCTATTAGAACTTCTTAGACCAGAATTTTGAGGAAAGGCTGGAAGCCAGACGGGACGCGGTTCTACTCCCGATTTTTGGATATGGCCGGTAAAGAGTTAGGGCTAGAGCGGTAAAGGGTTAGGGCTGGAGTGGTAAAGGGTTAGGGCTAGGGTGCGTCGGGCGACCCAGCGTCCAGTCCTGCCAGTTGAACGGCTCCGAATCGGGCGGCTGGCTCATGATCTCGTGATACTCGCTGGGGGTCATGCCGTGCTCGCCTTCAAGGAGCGGCAGTTCCTTGGGGCGGCTCACCAGCACAAGCCCGCTGCTGGTCTGGTCGATGGCCCAACCTATGCCGCCTTGCAAGCCGCGTGTGCGGTCTGCTATCTCCTCCAAGGCATCCCGCAACAGCCCGCGCTTCTGGCTCTTACTCTGTTTCGAGAAGCCTTCCCATGCCGCTCGGCCCCAGACATGGGGCGCAAGAGTGTCGAGGTGTGCCCCGTTACTGTTGCCGAGCGCCCGGCCAAGCCGGATGTTCGAGCAAAGCCAGCAGTGCAGCAGCTTGGCGACTTCGCTTTCCAGTTCGTTGCGCTCAAACAGTGAGACTTTGACGTGCTGCCCCCGGAAAACCGCGCCAGTCAGGCGAGGATTGGCCGCGACGTGAATTTCCCTAGTCTTATGATTGAAGCTGACGGAGATCAGGTTGCAGACTCGATCCCAGCCGGTTTCTCGGTCGATCTCCCGAATCTGCGTAGCCCGTAGCCTGTTTAAGCTGTCCTTGGCCTTATCGGTGCTAGTGTCCGGATTGTATCCGGCGTCGATCAGCAAGCTCCGTAGGCTGGTGCGCTTGCTCGCCAGCGGTGCGCCGTCGTCTTGGTTGAAGTCCAGCGCAAGGCGTAGTTGCTTGCTCACCGGCCCCTCCGAGGTAGCGTCGATCACAAGCCGGGCAATGCCAAGCTGGGCGGTCAGGGCCAGCAAAATCGATTGGTCCTGGGCCCCAAGCTGCTCATAGCCATGAAACCCGATCTCTAGCTTGCCGAACCGGCGCGGCTCTACAAGCAAGCGCCCATGCTTCTTGCCCTTGGTCGGTACGAATAGCCCGTCGAATAAATGAGCAGGATCAAATCGGGCGTAGGCAGGTTTAATACGTTGCTGTGCCATAACCCTTACCCCCGCTCCCACTTCCCGTGTCGCGTCTCGTCTCCGTTAACTCCACGGGGAGCAACACGCCACCGCTGTGCTGTGAGTACCAGCGGTCAACCGGCGTGGTGGAATAATTTTGCTTGGACACGCCGAAGCGCACAAAGAAGCGGCGCCTGTCATTGTCGATTGGCTGTCTATCAAAGGAGCGGTCGCTCAGGCGCTTCGCCTCGTCCTCCGTCATCTTGGCGACGAAACCGCACCAGCGGGCATTGTCGATTAGAGCAGACGCGCCTCGCGCTGCCTGTTGCTGATCGGTCTGGCCCTCCCGGGCACTGCCCTTGCTAACGTGGTGCAGGTACAGGACTGAGGCCCCGGTGCTAGCCGCAACGTGTTCCAGCGTGGCGACAAGCCGCGCCATGTCGCCATTGCTATTCTCATCGAGGCTGTGAATCCGGCTTAGGGTGTCCAGCACGATCAGCCGGGCACCGGTGCAGAATTCGATGACGCGAGCAAGGTGCCGATCATCCATGACGTTCAGGCGCTTGCCCATGATCGGCTCAAGGGCCAGGTTCTCCGCGATGGCTTGACGTGCCTGCTGGTTTAGATGCTGGCCGATGGCATGAATGCGGCCCACCAACGCGATCTCCGGATCCTCTCCGGCGAGATAGACGACGCGGCCAGCGCTCCGGGGGGCAAGCCCCACTAGGTCACCACCGGCAGCCCTGCACTCGACGGTTGCGCCGCAAGCGACGGACATTGCGGCTTCCAACGCCCAAAAGCTCTTACCCGTGGCTCCGGGAGCTACCAGAGCCCCTACCGTTCCCGCAAGGAAGCCGGGCCATATGAAGTCGAGCACCGGCGGCTCATTTTCGAAAGCTATCCGTAAATCAATTGCCACGGTTCAGGCCCCCATACCGGGACGGATGGCTTGAACACCAGACACCCTGCGACCTTCAATCCAGTGCTCAATCTCGGCCAGATCCCACGCGACATTTCGACTCGTGAGCGCGATGCGGCGCGGAAACTCTCCCCTTTGCTCCATGTTGTAAATCGTACGCTCAGCCAACGGGATCATCGCCAGCAGCTTTTTACGGTTGATGAGGGTCTTGTTCGTCATTGCTTGCATGCTTGTACCCCTTTCAGTCACTTGCGAATGAGTGCCTGATAGTGCCCTGCAATGCAGATTGCATCGACCGTATAATTGGCTAAAATGGTTGACATGAAAAATGAGCAGACCATACCCATCTGGGACGGATGCGCCCCCACTGTCGCTGAAGCTATTGGACAGTTTCAGGATCGCTGGCAGCCGTACTCCAAGACCGCGAAGCGTTACCCCATCACTCGATTAGTAGAAGAACTTATCGACCCGGCTGTAGCGGCTTACTCCACAACACTTCCCATGCGCTGCTTGGGGCACATCCCCGGCGCAGGAACAGGGGTAGCTTTCAGCGAGATCATTCGACTGGTAGGACTTGATGCAATGGTCCGCTTACAGCGGCAATTGCTCCGAGCGTTCGTCCTCACAGAGGACCAACAGTCCGCAGTAGATCAACAATTTATCGCAACCCTCGAATCGTTGATTGAGTTGGTAGGAGCCAGCAACCGCAAGCAACCAGCGAAAAGCCAGGTGCGCAATACTCGTTTGAATGGACAGCGCCTACAGGGGTTTTGCCGATTCTGTGGCGAACTTGCGGAGCTAGCCTCATTCGCAGGAGGAAGCGACGCCCCCAAAGTGGACGATGCAGACGAAAAACTTCGACTGAGCAACCTGTACTGCGTTGCCCACCGTCCCAAGCTACCAAGCGAGGCGTGGAATCCCGCATACAGAAAAGCGAAGCGAGCTGTGGCGCAATTTGATCTCGAACTCGCCCGACTAAGCCGCCAATGTGCGGTGCGGGGCACCTCTCAGGCTAAGTCAGGTGACGTGTTAGTCGACGGGTATATTTTCCACTACATGCTTGGCCAGACCCTTCAGCCAGCCGATGAGGCCGAGCTACGCAACCAAGCACGACTGATGGTGGACTTAAAATTGTCGGATCGAAAAAAGCAAATATTGATGCTTCAACGGTCCGCCTTCAATCAGTCGGAAATTGCACGCAGGCTAGGTATCGAACGCCAAGCTGTATCGAAGGCCGTTGCTTCGATCCCTGAAATATTTCGACTGGATCCGGCGAAGCATTCTGGCCAATGAGGTACCTACCCACGCAAAGCACCTTCTCTTGTCAACCAATTTGACCAACCACATCAAATTAACAAAACCGGACCTGTACGCGAATCACTCATCTAAGCGAGCCCGTTTCAGCGTCCACTCATCAATCATATCCGCCCAATCTTGTAACATCGCCCGTCGCTGATCACGATACTCAGCCTTGTTGTATACAGCCCTCACGCCCTTCTGGTCGTGCGCAAGGCACTTTCCAATCAGTGTTATAGCCAGCCTCATGCCGCACACTAGCGCGATGGATAACCTGGTTGCACATAGCACCATGAGTCAAGCTGAAATAGCGCCAGCTTGGCGAAAATATAATTTCTCCCTCTCATTTAGTACGTACTAGTCTAGGAATACCAGAGTAACTTTTCGAAACCTCATCACAGTAGGTAAAATTATTTGATACGAACACCGCAAGATTAGAACGCCAGCTTATATTTTTTGGACTATTTCGTGGCCAAGAAATTTTCGGCTTGCCTTTATCCTGCGTATAAACGCCTACGAAAGGATGGAAACCATGCTCATAGTGAATAAATTCATATCTTTCTTCGTCCACGGCGCTGAACAGCATTAATTCCGAATGAATTAGACTGCCATATGCTTTCTCTATGTTTGTTATAGCGTCGCTTGGTTTAGTCTTTCCATCCCATGCCCACCCGCCAAAAAAGATTATATCAGCCTTTCCTTTTTCACTGACCGTAAGCTTGAAATGAGACAGACCGCTGCTTGGATAATCCACTGCCTTGTAAACAGAATAAAAAAAATGTCTTTCGTCCCAAGCCTCGAACTCAACTTTGGCCGAGACTGAAATTCTCTTTTCAAAAGCTGTAACTTCCTGTACCCAAAAGTCAGAATAACTCAAAAAATCCTTAAAAGCAGAAACACTGTAGATCCAGTTATTGAGAGATTTTTTACTCGACTTAAGCGAAAACTCATGGCGATTAGCACGACGCCCTAGTGAGGAGACGTCCCTAGCAATTACGCAGCGCAATACCTCTTCCAAGTTATTGACAAGATCATTCTTCGGCCAGTCGCCAAGCTTAATCAACTTAGTAAAATTATAAAGTTCTTGGTAATTTGAAACCTTTTCTGGTGTCGCTCGTTCGTCCTCAGCGAAGACAACCAGCGCTTTATCACTTTTTGACATCACCCAGTTTAGAACGTCTGTTTCGAGTTCCCAGCCGCTGAAATGATAGTAATCTTCGGCCAGTTCAGGATCTTCTATAAATTTTTCGATAGTTTCTATTCCATATTCCGGCACCCTCCAGACACAGAGCAAACCTCTAAATTCTGGACAGACATCACTCAATGGCTCCATGACTAAAAATGCCAATCTTAGGAGTTTTATATTGCTTAATTCCCGATTGACATCCTCCGCATACTCAATGAGCGTATCCATATCTGAAAAGAATATGAATCTCATATCAGGCGAAAGCTTTGGCAATACGTCGACACCAGGAAGAATTCTTTCTGACACGTGTAACTGGCCATCTAATGCGGTAGCAATAAAACCTGAAATATCAACAGGACTGTTCATTTTGAAGTAGGACAATGGAACATCCAGCTCATGCCACTCGGTAGACACAACGAAACATCTAATTTTATGCTGATCTACTTTTTGCCCTTCCATGAACAAAGAAATATACTTACTTAACTCATGTAGCGCCTGCCTTGCAGCCTGGTTACTTCTTTTCACTTCGATTATAACGAAGTTATCAAATTCATCTTTAGCCAGAATATCGAAACTTCCGTCAGCGCCATGCACATTCTCAACAACATAGTTCGTACCAACAAGACGCAACCCTTCTTCGATAGCCGTAAGCTGCTCAGACAAAGCATCTCTCAGACCAGCCTCGTCGTCATACAATCCTAATACCGCTTTCATTCATGACCTCCATTTCATAGTTCGAATCGAGTGCTATAAGGCATCTAATATCCGGTAATTAATCAGCACTATAACCGCTTAAGCTCACTCCTCCACTCTTGGGTCTGAGATGTCAATTATGACTTACCGCCCAATGCCGGTTTTGGCCATTATCGGACCATCGGTGCGCTTGGAGGGTACGATCAAAACGGGTAATCGGACTCATCGAACCACGCTCAAGATGGTGCATACATATTAGGCTTGTGAGCTTGACTCAACCGATTGAGCGTCCACTCATCAATCATATCCGCCCAATCCTGCAGCATCGACCGGCGCTGATCACGATACTCAGCCTTGTTATAGACCGCCCTCACCCCCTTCTGCTCGTGCGCAAGACACTTCTCAATCCAATCAGTGTTGTAGCCAGCCTCATGCAGCAGCGTGCTAGCTGTTCTTCTGAGGTCGTGCGGCCCAAACTTGGTAAGCGCCTTCCCTTCTTTCTGCGCAAGCCGGTATGTCAGCGTCAGCACTTGGTTGATCGTAGCGGCGCTCATAGGCAGATCCGAGTCGTACCGTGACGGCAGCACGTAGTCCGATCCGCCAGCAAAAGTTTTGAGAGCAATGAAAATATCTAGCGCCTGCCTGGATAGGAAAACGAGGTGGGGATTTCGGCGCTTCATTCGTTCCTTGGGAACGGTCCAGAGAGCCTCGGTGAAATTGATCTCGCTCCAGGTCGCATTGGTTAGCTCACTCTTGCGCACCATTGTGAGCAACAGCAGCTTAGCCGCAGCACGGACAGACGATGCGGTACCAATGCGCTCCATGTACTGGTACATCAAGCCGATCTCTTCAAAGCTCAGCGCCCGGTCGCGTGGCTCAAACTTAGCGATGCTGGTAGGACGTACTAAGTCTGCCGGATTCTCGACCTTGTGCCCGCGTTCAATGGCCCAACGATAGACCTGCATCACCACCTCGCGGACGTGTACTGCCGTGGCCGGCGCACCTCGCTCTACGATGGCATCGGTCAGTGCCCGCAGATCCTCGTGAGTGATCTCCACAAGCTTCTGATTACCGAATTTCGGCTTTAACTCACGCTCGTAGATGGAGCGCCGCATATCGCGGGTGGAATCGGCCATTTGGTAGCCGCGCAGCCACTTTTCAGCCCAAGCGTCGAAAGTCTCCGCATCCTTGACACGAGCCTTGTCCCTCGCCTTCTCCTTCGCTGGCGACTTCCCGGCCGCGACCATCTTCTTGGCCTCATTCAGCCGCTCACGCGCCTCCGCAAGGGTGATCCCGCCACTGCCGTACCGGCCGAAGGTGATGGTTTCTTGCCTGCCGTGGATCGAGTAGTTGTAGCGAAACGAGATGGCTCCAGCGGCAGTGACGGCTACATAGAGGCCGTCACGGTCGTTCACCTTGTAGAGTTTTTCCCTCGGCTTGAGGTTGCGCAGCTTGGTATCGGTAAGCATGGTCCCTGCCTTTTTTCGGTCAAAATACCATGTCCTAAAAACCTACAAAATTTCAGCATTAATTACTTATAAATCAATTACTTGATAATTTTTAATACCATGAACGCTTTTTAAAGCTTCACATGGTATCAGGGCATGGACATGGCATCAGGCTCAGATAATACCAGCTACCATGCCACGGATAGGGGTTGCTTGGCGATGCTAAAAACTGCCAGATATTGCCAGACGCAAAACGAGAAAAGCCCGCAATTACGCGGGCTTAGGGGTGTTTCTATACCTGTCGGTGCCAGCCTATGCCGGACATCCAATCATTCCCACTCAATCGTCGCCGGCGGCTTGCTCGACACGTCGTAAGTGACGCGGGAGATGCCTTCGATTTCATTGATGATGCGGCCGGAAACGGTTTCCAGCAGTTCGTAAGGCAGGTGAGCCCAACGTGCGGTCATGAAGTCGATGGTTTCTACGGCACGCAGGGCCACAACCCAGGCGTAACGACGGCCATCGCCGACCACGCCAACCGATTTCACTGGCTGGAACACCACGAAGGCCTGGCTGACCTTGTGGTACCAGTCGGCTTTGCGCAGTTCTTCGATGAAGATGTGGTCGGCACGACGCAGCAGGTCGGCGTATTCCTTCTTCACTTCGCCAAGGATGCGAACGCCCAGACCCGGGCCCGGGAACGGGTGACGGTAGACCATGTCGTACGGCAGGCCCAGTTCCAGACCCAGACGACGGACTTCGTCCTTGAACAGTTCGCGCAGTGGCTCGACCAGTTTCAGGTTCATCTCTTCCGGCAGGCCGCCCACGTTGTGGTGCGACTTGATCACGTGGGCCTTGCCG
Source organism: Pseudomonas sp. 13B_3.2_Bac1 (assembly GCF_025466205.1). NCBI lineage: Bacteria > Pseudomonadati > Pseudomonadota > Gammaproteobacteria > Pseudomonadales > Pseudomonadaceae > Pseudomonas > Pseudomonas sp. 13B_3.2_Bac1. The sequence goes on along the minus strand of NZ_JANLOG010000075.1, from coordinate 9,827 downwards.
CTTTTCGCGCCAGCCGACTCGATCACGTCCGGGTAGATGGTGCCCTGCGCCAGGTACTTGATGTTGTCCAGCTTGCAGGATTCGGCATCGAACACGTCAATGAAGGTACGGCCGATGATCTTGCGCTTCTTCTCCGGGTCGGCTTCGCCGGCCAGGTTGTTGAGGAACTGCTCTTCAGCATTGGCGCGGATCACCTTGACGCCCATGTTCTCGGCGAACATGGCCATCACTTGCTCGCCTTCGTGCAGACGCAGCAGACCGTTGTCGACGAAGACGCAGGTCAGCTGGTCGCCGATAGCCTTGTGCAGCAGCGCCGCAACCACCGATGAGTCAACGCCGCCGGACAGACCCAGCAGCACGTTGTCGGTGCCGACTTGTGCGCGGATGTTGGCGATGGCGTCTTCAGCGATCTTCGACGGGGTCCACAGGGCTTCACAGCCGCAGATGTCCAGCACGAAGCGCGACAGGATGCGACCGCCCTGCTTGGTGTGGGTCACTTCCGGGTGGAACTGCACGCCGTAGTAAGCGCGTTCGTCGTTGAACATGCCGGCGATCGGGCAGCTTGGGGTGCTGGCGAGGATGTGGAAGTCTTCCGGCATCTTGGTGACCTTGTCACCGTGGCTCATCCACACGTCGAGACCGAACAGGCCGTCGGCGTCGATGTGGTCTTCGATGCCGTCGAGCAGGCGGCTCTTGCCGACCACGTCAACGCGGGCGTAACCGAACTCACGCAGCTCGGAACCTTCAACCTTGCCGCCCAGTTGCTCGGCCATGGTCTGCATGCCGTAGCAGATACCGAAAACCGGCACGCCCAGGTCAAACACCGCTTGCGGGCAGCGCGGGCTGTTGGCTTCGTGTACGGACTCGGGGCCGCCGGCGAGAATGACGCCTTTAGGCGCGAATTCGCGGATCGCCTCTTCGTCCATGTCGAACGGGTGCAGCTCGCAGTACACACCGATCTCGCGCACGCGGCGGGCAATCAGTTGGGTGTATTGCGAACCGAAGTCGAGGATCAGGATGCGGTGAGCGTGAATGTCGAGGGCCATGATTCAGTCTCGTCTAAGTAATTCAGAAACAGTCGTGATTCAGAAACAACTCGGGGCTGAATAAAACAGCCCCGGTTGCTTAACGATTTGCTTGAAGCATCAACCTACGCGGTAGTTTGGCGCTTCCTTGGTGATCTGCACGTCGTGAACGTGGGATTCGGCCATACCGGCACCGGTGATCCGCACGAACTCAGGCTTGGTACGCATTTCTTCGATGTCGGCGCTGCCGGTGTAACCCATCGAGGAACGCAGACCGCCCATCAACTGGTGGATGATCGCGGTCAGGGTGCCTTTGTACGGCACACGGCCTTCGATCCCTTCCGGAACCAGTTTCTCGGCGCCTGCCGAGGAGTCCTGGAAGTAACGGTCGGAGGAACCTTGAGCCTGGGACATGGCGCCCAGCGAACCCATGCCGCGATAAGCCTTGTACGAACGGCCCTGGAACAGTTCGATCTCGCCCGGCGCTTCTTCAGTACCGGCGAACATCGAGCCCATCATCACGCAGGACGCACCGGCCACGATGGCCTTGGACAGGTCACCGGAGAACCGGATGCCGCCGTCGGCGATCAACGGCACGCCAGTGCCTTCAAGGGCAGCGGCGACGTTGGCGATGGCACTGATTTGCGGCACGCCGACACCGGCGACGATACGGGTGGTACAGATCGAGCCAGGGCCGATACCGACCTTGACTGCGTCGGCGCCAGCTTCGGCCAGAGCCTTGGCGGCAGCGCCGGTGGCGATGTTGCCGCCGATCACCTGCACTTCAGGGAAATTCTCTTTGACCCAGCGAACGCGGTCGATCACGCCTTTGGAGTGACCGTGTGCGGTGTCGACCACCACCACGTCCACACCGGCGTTGACCAGCGCAGCAACGCGGTCACCGGTGTCTTTACCGGTGCCGACAGCTGCGCCAACGCGCAGACGACCTTGATCGTCCTTGCTGGCCAGCGGGTAGGCTTTGGCTTTTTCGATGTCTTTGACGGTCATCATGCCTTTGAGGGCAAACTTGTCATCGACGATCAGAACTTTTTCCAGACGGTGCTTGTGCAGCAGCTCGCGGACTTCGTTCTTGTTGGCGCCTTCACGGACGGTGACCAGACGCTCTTTAGGCGTCATCACTTCACGTACGGTGGCTTCCAGACGAGTTTCGAAGCGTACATCACGGGAAGTGACGATGCCGACCAGGTCGCCATCGTGCAGCACCGGAACGCCGGAAATGTTGTGCATGCGGGTCAGTTCGAACAGGTCACGTACCGTGGCATCAGCCTCGATGGTGATCGGATCCTTGACGACGCCGGCTTCGAACTTCTTGACCTTACGCACTTCGGCAGCTTGCTGCTCGATGGTCATGTTCTTGTGGATGATACCGATACCACCTTCCTGAGCCATGGCGATTGCCAGACGGGCTTCAGTGACGGTGTCCATGGCGGCAGAAACCAGAGGAATATTCAGCTCGATGCCACGGGTAAGGCGGGTCTTGAGACTGACTTCGTTAGGAAGCACCTCGGAATAACCGGGCACTAGGAGAATGTCGTCGAATGTCAGAGCTTCTTGGCTGATACGCAGCATCGCGGGGGCTCCCGAGCGGGAAAATGGAAGCGCGCCATTATAGTCAGACACCCCCTGCTGTTCAACGTAAAACTCTGTCTATTATCGATGTTACTGATGTACGGGAACCGCGGCCGCTACAGCTCCACCTTGACCCAAGAGACAGGTTGATCCAGCCAATCGGCGAACTCATCGATAAAGCTCTGCTTGAAACCGGCTTCCAGCCAGTTGTTGAAGATGAAACCCAGGTTGGAAAACGCACATTCCTGCAAGAACAGAAAGCCGTTGATATCGTCTTCATGCCCGCATTCCGGGCAGGTGAAGTTATCGGTGCGCCCGGGCATCCAGTCTTCCAGACTCTCGAACAGCGCTTCGCCGACTTCGCGGCGGCACTCGGCGCACCCGGCCTCTTCGAGAAAACCCTTGGCCGGGGTGTAGATGCAGCGCTTGACGATGATCTCCAGGCCATTGATCGGTTCACCGAAAGGCAGTGCCTCGGGATGCAGTACCACCGCACGCGCGCCGTCGGCAATCGCATGGGCCATGCGGTTGCCGGTGCGGCCGCAGGTAGTCAGCTGTTCTTCGATGATGTTCTTGCGCACCAGCCAGCGCACGATCGCCCGGGCCCGGGGTTCGTGGACCGGCAGGGTGGAGATTTTCGGGACGATGATGCTTTGCGAATTCATGGAAAGTCCTGCGGTATGGCTTCTGACGCCTTCGCGGGCAAGCCCGCTCCCACATTGAAATGCAATTCCCTGTGGGAGCGGGCTTGCTCGCGAAGGGGCCCTGAAGGCCGGCAGCTTAATCCCTGACGAAATCCGGTCAAGTGCTCACGCCACACTAATAATGTAGCGCCCGATCAACGCAATCCCGCTCGCCAGCACCAGCCAGGTCACCAGCCGCACGAACGCCTCGCGCGACAGACGCATGGTCAACCGCCGCCCGATCCACAACCCCAGCGCCATGGCCGGCAACAGACACAGCGCCAGCATCAACAAGGGTAGCTCGGCATACACCCCGGCGATGGCGAACAGGCTCAAACGCACCACCGTGCTGCAACTGATCAGCGCACTTTGCGTGGCCCGCGCCGCATCTTTCGGCAAACGGCTGTTGAGATAGATCGCATATAAGAAGCCGCCACTGCCAAACAGCGCGCCAAACAGCCCGCCCACCGTGCCCATCGGCAGCGCCCATGCGGCGGACAGCTGCGTCGGCCGGGCTTTGACCCACAGGCTGTAAATCGCGTAAGCACTGATGAACAGCCCCATCAACAGCAGCAACAGATCGGATTTGAGGTTAAGCAGGAAAATCACCCCCAACGTGCATCCCACCGCCATGCACGGCAACAGCCGCAACAACTCGGGTTTCGCCACGTCCCGGCGCGAAGGCAGCAGATTGCCGAACGCCGCGATGAAATCCAGCAGCACCAGCAGCGGCACTATTTTCGACAACGGCATGAACAGAATCAGAATCGGCCCCGCGACCAGTGCGGTACCGAACCCGGCAATCCCGAAGACGATATAGGCCAATGCGATGCCCAACCCGATCACCGCCCAGCCGCCCGCGCCCCACGTCCACTCGCTCAACAACCCCGCCACGCTCATCGGTCCGCTTCCTTTATAAGCCTGTGATGACTTTAGCCAGCGCCAAGCCTTGCGACTAATATGATCAAAGTCGCCCACCCATCTCAAAAAGGCATACCTGGTGCTTTCAACCCGTCAACTGCGCTATTTCGTGGAAATCGCCGAATGCGGCAGCTTCAGCGCCGCGGCTGAACGCTTGTTCATCGCGCAGTCGGCGCTGAGCCGGCAGATCAAGGACATGGAAGCGCGCCTGCAAACCCCGTTGTTCGAACGCACTGCACGCCAGCCCCGGCTCACGGCGGCAGGTGAGGCGTTTTTGCCGCGAGCCAGAAACCTGCTCAATGAACTGAGCAAAGCCAGCGCAATGGCGACCGAAGTCGGTAACGGGCAATCGGGTACTGTACGTCTGAGTCATTCCAGCACCGTGTCGATCAGCGGGCATCTACTACGTCGGATCAGCACTTATCTCGATCAGCAGCACGGCGTGTCGCTGGACATCGGCAAATTGTCCTCCGAGGCGCAGCTTGAGGAACTCGCCGAAGGACGTCTCGACATTGGTCTGTTGCGCCTGCCGGTGTTGCGTCAGCGTGAGGGCATTCAGGTTGTGCATCTGTTCACCGAGCGCCTGCTGTTGGCGGTGCCGAGCGATCATCCGCTGGCCGATTCATCCGCTGTCGAACTGGCGCAACTGAAGGACGAAGCGTTCATTTCGATCCCGCATCCGCAGCGCGGCGGACTCAGTTATTTGTGCGCTGACCTGTGCATGCGTCAGGGCTTTTTCCCCAAAGCCGCGCGGGTGATGTCGCGCAAGACCACGCAGTTGCAGCTGATCCAGGCTGGATTCGGGATTGCCCTGCTGCCCGAGTCGATGCAGGACATCGCGCCCAGCGGCGTACGATTTCTACCGCTGAGTGATGCCGATTGCCAAAGCACCGTTGCCCTCGCCTATCGCCAGAATCCCACGCCACTGATTCAACACTTCATCCAGACCTTCACCCACCCCCTGTAGGAGCTGCCGAAGGCTGCGATCTTTTGATCTTGATCTCAAAAAAAACCAGATCAAAAGATCGCAGCCTCGTTTCACTCGACAGCTCCTACAGGGATCGTGCAATGACGGCGACAATGCCTTTAAACTGCGCCCCATGATTAAAGATCCCTTTGCAAGACTTGGCCTGGACCGTGAGGTCCTGACCGTCAGCCAGCTCAACGGCCGCGCGCGGGTGTTGCTCGAAGACGTGTTCAGCAACATCTGGGTCGAAGGCGAAATCTCCAACCTCGCCCGCCCGGCGTCCGGCCACGTGTATTTCACCCTCAAGGACAGCGGTGCGCAGGTGCGTTGCGCGCTGTTCCGCAATAATGCGGCGCGGGTGCGTCAGGCGCTGAAGGACGGCTTGGCCGTGAAGGTGCGCGGCAAGGTCTCGCTGTTCGAAGGGCGTGGCGACTATCAGCTGATTCTCGATACCGTGGAGCCGGCCGGCGACGGCGCGCTGCGCCTGGCCTTCGATGCGCTGAAAGAAAAACTCAGCGCCGAAGGCCTGTTCAGCGCCGAACGCAAAGTGCCGCTGCCGGCGCATCCGCAACGCATCGGCATCATCAGTTCGCCGACCGGCGCGGTGATTCGCGACATCATCAGCGTGTTCCGCCGCCGGGCGCCGCAGGTGCAACTGACGCTGATTCCGACCGCCGTGCAGGGGCGCGAAGCCACTGCGCAAATCGTCCGCACGCTGAAACTGGCCGACGCTCGTGGTTTCGACGCACTGATCCTTGCCCGCGGCGGTGGTTCGCTGGAAGACCTCTGGTGCTTCAACGAAGAAGCCGTGGCCCGCGCGGTCGATGCCTGCGTGACGCCGATCGTCAGCGCGGTCGGGCACGAAACCGACGTGTCGATCAGTGATTTCGTGGCTGACGTGCGCGCCCCAACGCCCTCCGCTGCCGCCGAATTGCTGGCCCCGGATTCGAGTCACCTGATCCGTCAGGTCGAAAGCCTGCACCGACGTCTGGTGATGCGCATGCGCGACCGTTTGATGCGCGATCGCCTGCGCCTCGAAGGCATGGCCCGCCGTCTGCGTCATCCCGGCGAACGCCTGCGTCAGCAAGCGCAACGCCTGGATGACCTGGACATGCGCCTGCGCCGGGCGTTCGAGCGCCAGCTCAATACCCGCCGCGAACGCCTGATCCGTCTGGAAACCCGCCTCGCCGGGCAACACCCGGGACGCCAACTGGCGATGCTGCGCCAACGCCTCGACAGCCTCGCCGAACGCCTGCCGCGAGCCATGCGCGAAGGCCTGAAAAGCCGTCGCCTGCAACTGCACAGCCAGATGCAGACGCTGCATGTGGTCAGTCCGCTGGCGACGCTTGGCCGCGGTTACAGCATTCTGCTGGATGAACGCGGTCAGGCCATCCGTAACGCCGCGCAGACCCACAACGGGCAGCGCCTGAAGGCCAAACTCGGCGAAGGCGAACTGCAAGTGCGCGTCGAGGACAACCACCTGACGCCTGTCACCCTCTCTTTACTGGACTGATCCATGCCGCGTTTTTTCGCTCCGTTATTGTTGCTGTGCCTGACCACCTTCAATGCCCACGCCGACAGCTACATCACCCGTCTGCTGAACAAACCGGTGCCGGGCGGCGTGGCCGTGGTTGATCTGGGCAGCGCCACTCAGGCGCCTAAAGCCACCTATCAGGGCAAACCGGTGCTGGTGGTGAAAGAACAGAACAACTGGCTGGCGATTGTCGGTGTGCCGCTGACGGTCAAACCCGGCAGTCAGCAGATCAGCAGCGGCGGACGTAATCTGCCGTTCACGGTCGGCAACAAGAAATACCCGGAACAGCACATCACCCTGAAGAACACTCAGCAGGTCAATCCGAACCCGGCCAACCTCAAGCGCATCGAGGGCGAACTGGCCGAGCAGATCAAGGCTTACCGCAGCTTCAGCCCGAACACCCCGAGCAACCTGCTGCTGGACAAACCGGTCAACGGGCCGCTGTCGAGCAAGTTCGGTGTGCGCCGCTTCTTCAATGGCGAAGAGCGCAACCCACACGCCGGCCTCGACTTTGCGGTGCCGGCCGGCACGCCGATCAAGACCCCGGCGGCGGGCAAAGTGATTCTCACCGGCAACTACTTCTTCAACGGCAACACAGTGTTTGTCGATCACGGCCAGGGCTTTATCAGCATGTTCTGCCACATGTCGAAAATCGACGTGAAGGTCGGCGATCAACTGGCCCGTGGCGCAGTGGTGGGCAAGGTCGGTTCGACCGGCCGGGCGACCGGGCCGCACATGCACTGGAACATCAGCCTGAACGATGCGCGGGTGGATCCAGCGATTTTCATTGGTGCATTTCAGCCCTGACTTATGCAGTGAGGCCTCTGGCTTCATCGCGAGCAGGCTCACTCCTACAAAAGATTTGTGTGGTGAACACGATCAACTGTGGGAGCGGGCTTGCTCGCGAAGGCGGCCCATCAACTACCGTAAATCCTGCTGACACCCCACCAGTTTCAATTGCGCCCCAATCAAACCCCGCGCAAACATCAACACGATCATTCGCCTGAAGCACAATAAAATCGCGCAAAACCTCGCTTTTCGAGTATTCCTCTCAATTTTTTTCGACTGCTTGCCATCCTCTCCCCTCGCGGTTAGGGTTGAAGACATGAAAACCTCTCACACCCTTATTCAGCTTCGCCAGCACCGCAGTCTGTGCCTCGTCAGCGCACGACTGCCGGGCTGAATCGCTGCGCCTCGTCCCAAGCTGTTCCCCGAACATTCGTTCCACCGGCAGGCCGCCTCTTTTCGGCCCAGACAATAAGGATTTTCCCGATGAGCATGCTCAAAGACCCGTCTTCGAAATACCGCGCGTTCCCCGTCATCAATCTGCCGGATCGCACCTGGCCGTCGAAAACCATCGACGCCGCGCCGATCTGGTGCAGCTCCGACCTGCGTGACGGTAACCAGTCGCTGATCGAGCCGATGGACGCGGTGAAGAAGCTGCGCTTCTGGAAAACCCTCGTGCAAGTCGGCGTGAAGGAAATCGAAGCCTCGTTCCCGGCCGCTTCGCAAACCGACTTCGACTTCGTGCGTACCCTGATCGAAGAAGGCCACATCCCGGACGACACCACCATTCAGGTGCTGACCCAGGGCCGTGAAGACTTGATCGAGCGCACTTTCGAATCCCTGCGCGGGGCGAAGAAAGCCATCGTTCACCTGTACAACGCCACCTCGCCTTCCTTCCGTCGCATCGTCTTCAACCAGGACAAGGACGGCATCAAGGCCATCGCGGTCAACGCCGCCAAGCTGTTCGTCAAGTACGCGGCGATGCAGCCGGACACCGAGTGGACTTTCGAATACTCCCCGGAAACCTTCAGCGCCACCGAGCTGGAGTTTGCCAAGGAAGTCTGTGACGCGGTGATCGAGGTCTGGAACCCGACGCCTGAGCACAAGATGATCCTCAACCTGCCGGCCACCGTTGAATGCGCGACGCCGAACGTCTACGCCGACCAGATCGAATGGTTCGGCCGCAACATCAATCGTCGTGACAGCGTGATCATCAGCCTGCACACCCACAACGACCGTGGCACCGGCGTCGCCGCCACCGAGCTGGGCCTGATGGCCGGCGCGGATCGCGTCGAAGGCTGCCTGTTCGGCAACGGCGAGCGTACCGGTAACGTTGACCTCGTCACTGTGGCCCTGAACATGTACACCCAGGGCGTCGACCCTGAACTGGACTTCTCCGACATCGACGGCGTGCGCAAAGTCGTCGAAGAGTGCAACCAGATCCAGGTGCACCCGCGTCACCCGTACGTCGGCGACCTGGTACACACCGCATTCTCCGGCTCGCACCAGGACGCGATCCGCAAGGGCTTCGCCCAGCAGAAACCGGATACCCTGTGGGAAGTGCCGTACCTGCCGATCGACCCGGCCGACATCGGCCGCAGCTACGAGGCGGTGATTCGTGTGAACAGCCAGTCGGGCAAGGGCGGTATCGCCTACTTGCTGGAGCAGGAATACGGCATCAGCCTGCCGCGTCGCATGCAGATCGAGTTCAGCCAGGTCGTGCAGCGTGAAACCGATCGCCTCGGCCTGGAAATGACCGCCAAGCAGATCCACTCGCTGTTGATCAGCGAATACCTGCAAGCCAACACCCCGTACGCGCTGGTCAGCCATCGCCTGCAGGAAGAAAACGGCAACAGTGCCGTCGAAGTGGAAGTGGCGAGCAAGGGTCAGGGCGAAACCAACCTGCACTGGCGCGGCAAGGGCAACGGCGCGCTGGAAGCCCTGGTGGCCGGTCTGCCGATTCCGGTGGAAATCATGGACTACAACGAACATGCGATCGGCGCGGGCACCAACGCCAAGGCAGCGGCCTACATCGAACTGCGTGTGAACGGTGAGCGTGCAGTGCACGGCGTGGGTATCGATGAAAACATCACCACCGCCAGCTTCAAGGCGCTGTTCAGTGCGCTGAACCGCTCCCTGAGCCAGCCGGAAGCGAAAGCGGCCTAAGCCTTCGCTGACATGCCAAAAGGCCCCGGAGTGTGAACTCCGGGGCCTTTTTTATGCCTGCTGGTTTTGTGTTGTCTGATCGGGCCTCTTCGCGAGCAAGCCCGCTCCCACAGGGGATTGCGTTCAACCTGTGGGAGCGGGCTTGCTCGCGCAAC